>CAZQEW010000053.1:0-27000 GCA_964591495.1 uncultured Klebsiella sp. | reverse complement strand
CACACCGCGCCGTGGTGGGTGGAAATCGAGGGCAAGCCGCTCCGGCCCCGGCGCGAGCAGGCGGACTGGTTCGTCCAGCGCACCGAGGAGGAAATCGCCCGCAACACCGGCGTCCTCTCCAAGGAGCAGCTCGCCGAGTTCCACGAAGCCCTCGCCGCATGGAAGAAAATCCAGGCGACGGCGCAGTGAGCCGCGACTGATGCGGAGCGATTCAGCGATCACTTAGTGAACCGGCGCGCCAGGCGCGCAGCCAATCTTGCGGGCGGTGAACTGGTGCGGGCACTCCGGAAAAAGGGAGACTGCCGCGGGTTGTTCAACCCATCGGCAGTCTCTTCGCACAGAGGACAAACCACTAACTACAAATCTAACAAGCTGGTTTCAGGCCAACGCCAAATCTGGGAGCGGCGCCCGGACATGATGGACCGGGTGGTTAAACTGGAGGATCCGCTGGCAGGCCTCGTTGAGATTGTTGACCAGAAAATCGTGATGCCCGGTGCCATTCCATGGCGACTTGATCAGGACGGAGTTGCAGCCGGCGACGAAGGCGGCGGAAGCGTCCTGCCATTTGTCACTGATGACAAAGCTGCGCTCCATGTCCAGGTGCCAGCGGAAGGCCGCTTCGGTGAACAAGCCAGCCCCGGGTTTACGGCAGTTGCAGCGGTCACTTTCCTCATGGGGGCACAACAGGACGCCATCCACCGGCAGCGCACGCCGGAGGGTATCGTGCATCAAGTCCAGTTCGCGGCGGGGCAGCAGGCCGCGGGCGACATTGGGCTGATTCGTGGTGACCAGCAGGAGGTAGCCGGCGGACTTGAGTTGCTCCAGTGGCTCACGCACGTCGCTGAGAATGCGAAATTCCTCCAACCGCATGGGCGGCAATTGGTTGCGACCGGCCACGCGCACTTGATTCAGCACCCCATCCCGTTCGAGAAAAACCGCTGCTTTCATGGCTGCGAAAGAAGCAGATTCGCGGCCTGACTTGTTCTCGAAGCCGAAAAATACGGGAATCCCCCGATGAATTCTCACGGTCATCGGAATGACAGGGGTGCATGCAGCCGCTGGTGCGCCCGACCTGAAATGGTCAAAGGATGCGGTCGTGCGCCCAAGGATACCGCGCCGTGCAGCCGAACTCGCGGGTCAGTTGCCCCGTCGGTGGGGTGTTGAAATTCGCCGGATCGAAGGACGCGCCCGCCCCGCGCAGCAGGTGCTCCAGCAAGGGGTGCCCGAAGCTCACCCCGGGGAATACCAGTTCGCTGCGGTTTACGTCCATCACCCGGGTTTGGTCGGGGGCGACCACCACCCGACGGAAGGGTTTGAGGCGGTGCCGCTGCTCCGCGAGGAAGTCGACCACTTCCTCCGGGGTGCTGCCCGCGAAGGTTGCCACCACGCTCATTCGATGAGTTCTTTGGCTTCCTTGACGCGCTGTTCCATGCGTTTGACCACCGGCATGGCCCGGAGGATGGCGCTCTTTTCCGTCTGGCCCAGAAAGGGTTTCATTTCCACGCGCACGGCGGCGACCACGTCACCATTGCGGTCGTGCAGGGGCAAAGTCACCAGCATGAGCCCGCGCTCCTTGTCCTCGCCGGAATACATGACATCCTTGGCGATCACATTGCGTTCAACCTCGGTGCCGGGGGTGCCGATGGCCTTGGGGTCATGGCTGGCGATGACGCGGGTTTCCTGACCCGCGCTGCGGGCCGCATAAATGACGACGCCGGTGACGCTGGTCTTCTTGGACAGGGCATCGCGCACCAAGGTGGCAGCCAGCGTTACGCGGGGAACGTAGGTAATTTTGGCGTCAGCGAAGTGGCTAATGGAATCCGACTTGGTCCAGAAACCAATTTTGCCGTGCCCGAAAGAGTTGTCCGTGATCTGGGGGATGGTCGCCTGGCCGTTGAGCAGGCAACGGATCTGGTTGCCTTTGCACTCGATGGTCATTTCGTGCCACACCCCGGCCGGGATTTTTATTTCCGGCCCAATCGGGTCGCTGCGGACGCCATCGACGAACTTATAAAACCTGAAGGTGTTCCCCAGGGCGCTGGCCCGGACGACATAATAGTTCTTGGGATCCCGATAGCGGAACGCCACGCCCGCCATCTGCTCGGCCTTGCCGTCCACGCACTTGAACTTCGTGGAGAAGGTGAAATCCCCGAAGTCCTCCTGCTCGAACAGGAGCAGCGGGAACCGCTCGTCCGTCGCGTCCGCGGAAAGCTGGGCAAGCACCCCGCTCTTGCCGCCGCGCGGGGCGTTGGCCGTCAATGGCTGGAAGGCGGTCGGAGCGTCGGCCAGCACGATCTTCCAATCGCCCGGGGTCCCTCCCCCGGTCAGGGCGCTCACGAAGCCCTCCGGGGGCTTGCCGGCCGGCAGCAGCGAAAAATCAAAAAACCGTTCAGCTCCCCGCGTGCTTGCGCAGCTCCAGCAGACGAGCAAACCAAGAATCAGACGAGATGACATCGGCGGGAAAGTAGCAGAAGCCCCTGCCGCGACAAGCGTCGGCACCGGCGCGCCAGCCAGCGCGCTCGGTTTGGGCCCAAACGGTCAGGTCCAAGCCGTGCGTTGTCAGCCGCCCCTTCGCGGTGGCACACTCCGGTTGTGGCTGCTGAAAAAATCCGTGTCGCCGTCATTGGCACTGGTTCGCTGGGCAAGGAACACGCCCGGCTTTACGCCGAGCTCGCGCGCGCGGGCCAGGTCGAGTTCGCCGGCGTCTTCGACGCGAACCCCGACGCTGCCCGCAAGCACGCCGCCGCGCACGGCACCCGGGCCTTCGCCTCCATCGCCGAGGCCGCCGCGGCGAGCGACGCCTTGAGCATCGTCACGCCCACCACGACGCACTTTGACATTGCCAAGACGCTGCTCGAAGCGGGCCGGCACGTGCTCGTGGAGAAGCCGATGACCGAGCACTCCGCCCAAGCTGCCGAGCTCGTCCAGCTCGCTCACGATCGCGCGCTCGTGCTGCAAGTCGGTCACGTCGAGCGCTTCAACCCCGTTTTCAGCTACCTCGAAACCGCCGCGCCGGAACCGCGTTTCATCGAGTGCCACCGGCTCTCGCCTTTCCCCGCGCGCAGCACGGACATCGGTGTGGTGCTGGACCTGATGATCCACGACCTCGACGTGGTGCTGGCCTTCGTGAAGTCGCCCGTCGTGAGCGTGGACGCGGTCGGGATTCCCGTCTTGAGCAAGTCCGAGGACATTGCGAACGCCCGGCTGCGCTTCGCCAACGGCTGCGTGGCAAACCTCACCGCCAGCCGGATCAGTCCGGAGCGGCTGCGGAAAATCCGCGTCTTCAGCGGCGGCGCACAGCCCAGCTACATCTCGCTGGATTACCGCGAGCAGAAAGGCTTCATCTACCGTCTCGCCGGGGACGACGCGGAGAAGAGCTCGCTGCTCAAAATGCTCTTGTCGGCGAACGACTCGGCCATCGTCAGTGAATTTGCCGGCAAGAAAATCGTGCGCGAGCCGGTGCCCATCGCGAAAGACGAGCCGCTCAAGCTGGAGCTGGCCCATTTCGTCGAGTGCGTCCGCGAGCGCCGCACGCCGAAGGTCAGCGGTGCGTCCGCCAAGCATGCGCTGGACGTCGCATTTGAGATCACGAGACAAATAGTGTCCGCAGCGAAAAACCCATGAGTCCCGAGTCTCGCAACGTGGTCATCATTGGCGGCGGGGCGGCTGGATTTTTCGGGGCCATCACCTGCGCTGAGGCGCTCGCGGGGCGCGGTTCGGTGACCATTTTGGAGCGGGGCGCGCAGTGTCTTCAGAAGGTCAAAATCTCCGGGGGCGGGCGGTGCAACGTGACGCATTCGTGCTTCGAGCCGAAGGAGCTGGCGAAGCGCTATCCCCGCGGCGGGCCGGCGCTCATTGGGGCATTCCACCGGTTTCAGGCGGCCGATACCGTCAAGTGGTTTGAGGCGCGCGGCGTGGTGCTGAAAACCGAGGCGGATGGACGAATGTTTCCCACGACGGACCAGTCCCAGACCATCATCAACTGCCTTTCGAGAGCGGCACAGGATGCCGGCGTGAAGCTGCGGACCAACTGCGGCCTGGAGCGTGTCGAGAAGCAGCCGACCGGCGGCTTCAGGCTCACGCTTTCGACCGGCGAGACGGCACTCTGTGATGCGTTGCTGCTGGCCACGGGTGGTTGTCGCGCAGCGGCGGCGGGTTCGCTGGCGGGGGCGTTGGGCCATACAATTGAGCCGCCGGTGCCGTCGCTTTTTACGTTCCACATTGCCGACAAGCGGCTGGACGGGTTGTCCGGCCTCGCGGTGGAGCGCGCGACGGTGACTGTGCCGGGCACGAAGCTGAAGGAAACCGGGCCAGTGCTAGTCACGCATTGGGGCTTGAGCGGACCGGGGATTCTGCGGCTGTCCGCGTGGGGAGCAAGAGAGCTGGCGGCAAGGAACTACCAGTTTTCCCTCCGCGTGAACTGGCTGCCCGACCATCACTTCGAGAGCGTGATCGCGCTCGCGCAGCAGCAGCGTGGGCTTACCGGGGCAAAGCGCGTGTTGAACGTAGCGCTCGGCGGGCTTCCGGCGCGGCTGTGGGAGCGGCTGGTGGCAACGGCCGGCATCGCGGAGCAGACGCAATGGGCCGGACTGAACAAGGTGCAGACGCAGGCGCTCGCGCGGCTGCTGGTGGAGTCGGAGTTCATGGTGACGGGCAAGAGTTTGAACAAGGACGAATTCGTGACGTGCGGCGGCGTGCGGCTGGCGGAAGTTGACTTCAAGACGATGGCGAGCCGGATGTGCCCCGGATTGTATTTCGCGGGCGAGTTGCTGGACATCGACGGCATCACGGGCGGCTTCAACTTCCAGGCCGCATGGACCACGGGCTGGCTGGCGGGCAACGCGATGGCGGCGAAACTGACGGGACCGCAATGAATCATGGCTGAGACGCGCATCATGGTCATCGCGGGGGAGCCGAGCGGCGACGCCTTGGGGGCGGAGCTGGTGGAGGCGTTGCGCGCGGAGGCGCAGTTCCACTGTCTTCCCGGCAAGCCCGTGCTTCGCTTTTTTGGCGCGGGCGGGCCGAAGCTTGAGGCGGCCGGCATGGAGCTGGCCGTGGACCTCACGCGGCATGCGGTCATTGGCCTGTGGGAGGTGATCAAGAGCTATGGCAAGTTCCGGCGCGTATTTGGGGAGCTGCTCGATCTCGCGGAGGAACGCCGGCCGACCCTGCTGGTCTGCGTGGACTTCTCCGGTTTCAACCGGCGCTTCGCCCGGGCGCTGCGCACGCGGGCCAAGCGGACCGAAGGCAAATGGAATCCGCGCATTGTTCAATACGTTTCACCCCAGGTATGGGCCTCGCGCCCGGGCCGGGCAAAAAAGATGGCGCAGGACTACGATCTGCTGCTCTCGATTTTCCCTTTTGAAAAGGACTGGTATGCCCGACGGGCACCGGACCTGAAAGTCGAGTTTGTCGGACACCCCTTGTTGGACCGGCACGCGGCCTGGCGCGAGGCGCGGCTGCCGGCACAGGCTCCGGTGCCACATGAGTTTCTCACGGTGCTGCTGCCGGGCAGCCGGCCCGGCGAGTTGGTGCGGCATCTGCCGCCCATGCTGGATGCCGCGCGACGGATTGGTGCGGAGGTGGATTGTGGCTTCCGAGTGGTGCTGCCTTCCGCCCAGCTGTTGCCGGTGTTTGCCCGGCACTGCCGGCCGTTTGCCATGGACAAGCGGAGCCTGCCTGAAATCCAGGTCACCACGCTCGCGGAGGCGCGCAACCTCGCGCGGCAGGTCTTCCGTGGACTGGACGTCCAGGTGGGCGGGCTGCCGGAGGCCCTGCGGTCGGCAACCCTTGCGATCGCCTCCACCGGCACCGTCACGATGGAGTGCGCCTTCTTCAAGGTCCCGACCATCGCCATCTACAAGACCTCGTGGAGCACCTATCAGATCGGCAAGCGCATCATCAACGTGAAGCATCTCGCCATGCCCAACTTGCTGGCGGGTGAGGAGGTGTTTCCTGAACTCATCCAGGATGCTGCCACGGGCAAGAATCTGGCCGCGGCCGCTTTGGAACTGCTGCGCAATCCTAGTCGGCGCCAGGATATCCAGAATAAAGCCGCCACCATCATTGCCGGGCTGGGCAAGCCGGGTGCAAACGTGCGGGCGGCGCAGGCCATCTGGCGGCTGCTTGACCCGCCGTGATGTCCTGTCGAAGAGGGGCGGCCTACTCCACCCGTTTCGGAGTAAACTCCGCGATGCGCTGCTTGGCCTCCTTCATCTGATCGGCCGAGAGCAGGCCGGTGATCTTGTCCCGTTCGATCGCCGCCTCATGGTGACCGCTGCGGGCGGCGAGAAAGAACCAACGGTAGGCCCGGGCGAGGTCCAGCGGCACGCCTTTGCCCTCTGCGTAGTAACGGCCCAGCTGGAACTGGGCGGCCAGGTGCCCCTGATCGGCGGCATGGCGCATCCATTTGGCTCCCTCCGCCGGATTGGGCGGGACGCCCTGCCCGGCGTGATAGCGACGGCCCAGCTCATACTGCGAGGGGGCATGCCCCTGTTCGGCAGCCCGTTGTAACCACGCGGCGGCCTCGACGAAGTTTTCCGCCACGCCGTTGCCCTCGGTGTGAAGCTGCGCGAGGTAAAACATCGCGTCCACAACGCCTTTATCCGCCGCCGCGCGATACCACCGGGCCGCCTCCCGGAAATCGGCTTTGCGCTCCGCCTTCTTGTGCAGTTCCCGTCCAAGCCGGTGCATGGCATTTACTTCGCCCTGTTCGGCGGCCTTGTGCAGCCACTTTACCGCCCGGGCGGAGTCCTGCGGCACCCCCTCGCCGCGCGCGTAGGCCACACCGAGGCTGTATTCTGCATCGGCATAACCTTGGTCGGCCGCGAGCCGGAACCAGCGGGCAGCCTCTGCCAAGTCTTGAGCTACGCCTTCGCCTTTCCGGTAACTCAGGCCGAGGTTGTTCTGGGCGCCGGCGTGGCTCTGCTCGGCGGCCTTACGATACCACCGAACCGCTTCCGCCGGATCGCGCTCCACCCCCGTCCCTTCATCCAGGCACAGGCCCAACGCGTTCTGCGCCTCGACATGCCCCTGTTCCGCTGCCTTGAGATACCAACTGGCCGCCTCGACGTGGTCTTGACCGGTCCCATGCCCGGCTCCCAGCCGCAGGGCCAGCTGATACTGGGCTTCGGGTTCGCCCGCTTCGGCGCGCTGCCGTAGCGAGGCAAAGTCTTTCTCTGCTGCTCGCTGAAACAGCTTGCCATACCACGGGGATTTCATGGGCCGAAATTAGGAAGCGATCTCGCCGAAAACAAGGGCTCATTTCGCCGAGCCGGCTGGCCCGGGCGGAGTCTGCTCCACCGGCACAACGGGCAGTCGTCGTCGCTGATACCATGCCACGGCGATCAAGTCATAGATGCCGCGCCACACGCGGTTCCACACTCCATACTTCGAAACGCCCGCCACCCGGGGCCGATGGTTCACGGGGATTTCCCGGACACGGAAGCCGCCGCCAGCCACGAGGATCGGCAGGAAGCGGTGCAGCCCGTTGAACCCGAACACCCCGGCCACGGCCGTCCGCCGGAATACGCGCAGGGCACAGCCCGTATCGCGGAATTCCGCGCCCAGTGCCATACCGCGCGCCGCCCGGGCAATGCGTGACGAAACGCGCCGCACGAAGGTGTCCTGGCGGTTCTGCCGCCAGCCGCACGCGAAGTCGCATGATTCCAGTTCCGCGAGCAGTCGCGGCAGGTCGGCGGGATCGTTTTGCAGGTCCCCGTCGAGGGTGGCCAGGAGCGGCCGGTTGGTCTGCTGGATGCCCGTCCACAACGCCGCGCTTTGGCCGGCGTTGCGCGCATGGCGGATGCCGCGGACGCGCGGGCTGGAGCGGGCGGCTTCACAGACCTTTTCCCAAGTGGCGTCGCGGCTGCCATCGTCCACGAAAACGAGCTCCCAATCGTTCGGCACCGCGGCGAAGGCGGCGGCCACCTCGCGCGCCATCGGCAGCACGTTCTCGGTCTCTTCGAAAACGGGCACGATGATGGAAATCGGTTCCGGCACGGCGCGAGCCTAGGCGGCCGGCCCGCCCCGGGAAAGTGAATTGAGCGTCGTGGTCAGCCCGGCTAGCCTCTGGCCGTGACGGTCCACGAAGTCATCCAACGCGGGGCGGAGTTTCTCCAACGTCACGGGGTGGATTCGCCGCGCTTGCAAAGCGAACTCCTTCTGGCCCATGTGCTCCGGCTGCCCCGGCTCCAACTCTACCTGAACCACGACCGCCCGGTGGTCGAGCCTGAGCTTGGCGCGGTGCGCGCCCTGGTGCAGCGCCGGGCGAAGCGCGAACCCCTCCAGCACCTCGTGGGAACGGCCTCGTTCTGCGGCCTGGAAGTCACCGTCAGTCCCGCCGCGCTCATCCCTCGTCCTGAGACGGAGACGCTCGTGGAGCTGGCGCTTGCCGCCCTCAATCGCATCGGAGCCACGGATTCCCAGGTGCTCGACTTCGGCACCGGCACCGGCTGCGTGGCAATCGCCTTGGCCGCGCAATGTCCCTCGACACACGTTCATGCGCTGGACATCTCGGCCGCCGCACTTTCGCTCGCGCGGGCAAACGCGGAGAACCATGCGCTCGGGACCAGGATTAGTTTCCATCAGGGCGACGGCTTCCGTGCCCTGCCGGCGGGGCTGCGGTTTGACTTGCTCGTGTCCAACCCGCCCTACATCCCGACGGCTGAGATCCCAACACTCCAGCCGGAGGTCCGCGATTTCGATCCGCGCGGTGCCTTGGACGGCGGCGCGGATGGACTGGACTTCTACCGGCTGCTCGCGGGCGAATCGCCCGCCTGGCTCAAAACTGGCGGCGGCCTGTTCGCCGAGTTTGGTGACGGTCAGGCGGAAGCCGTCGCGCAGCTGTTCACCGCTGCCGGCTGGTCGCGGGTGGCGGCGCACCGCGATCTGGACGGGCGGCCGCGTGTCATCGAGGCGTGGAGAACGGCTTGACTCGCCGCGCGACTCGGCCGCTGATAACGCCCATGATTCACGTCCTTGCGACCATTGAACTTCATCCCGGCCAGCGCGACGCCTTCCTGCGCGAGTTCCACGCGCTCATGCCGTTGGTTCATGCCGAGCCTGGCTGCCTGGAATACGGTCCGGCCGTGAACTGCCCGACAAACATCCCGGTCCAGAACCACCTCGGCGAAGACACCGTGACCATCATCGAGAAATGGGCGGACGTGCCGGCGCTGGAAGCACACCTCAAGGCTCCGCACATGGCGGACTACCGTGTGAAGGTGAAGCCCTTCGTGAAGGGCGTGACGTTGCGGGTGTTACAGCCGGCCTAGGGCACAAATACCTCTCGCATGGCGGGGTGGCGTCCGTTACGTTGCAGTCATCCAGCCATGAAAACCTGGTCATCCGCGCCGCGATCCCTCGGCGTATCAACTGGGTTCACACTCATTGAACTGCTCGTGGTCATTGCGATCATCGCAATTCTGGCGGGCATGTTGTTGCCGGCCTTGTCGAAAGCGAAGAGCAAGGCCAAGGGGATCCAGTGTCTGAACAGCAACCGTCAGGTGTCGGTGGCGCAGAAGCTCTACATTGATGATCACGACGGAACGTTTGTGTTCCTTTGGCGTAATCCCCGCAATCCAGCCGAACCGGGCGAGCCGACACTGGCCCAAAGTCTGGTGCCCAACGCGAGCGTCATCTGGTGGCCGGACAAGTTGTCCCGTTACATTCCTGGCGATGCCAAGGCGTTCAACTGCCCGGCACTGCGCCAGCCCGCCTTGCAGGCGGCGGGAGGTGCCGCCAACGGAAACCTAATGGGAATCGCCATGAGTCACGTTGAGTTTGGAGTCACCGTCACCGCGCCGGCCAACAACAAGATTCGAGAGGTGCAAGTGGCCAAGCCATCGGCATCCATTTTCATGTCCGACTCGGCTCAGGTCAGCAACCCCAGCGAGCCCAACCCTGATCTGTGGAAAGAAATTGAGGGCCGAGCATCTGTTTATCTCCGCCCTCCCACGGACGGCAACTTTGCGGTCAACGAGCCGACGCGCCTAGTCGCCCGGCACAATCAGCGTGCTCCATGTGGATTCGTGGATGGCCATGCGGAATCGCTCCGGCCTAGCGAGACCGGAATGCAGTATCCGCAGGGAGATGCCCGGGCGCTCTGGGACAAGCTCTAGCCGCGCCGCCTTTCAAGCCCCGTGTTCCGATGAACCGTTTCTCCACCTTGCGCCTAACTTTGGGCGTGCTGCTCGTGGCGCTGTGCTTTGCTGCCGGTTGTCGGCGCAAAGCAAAAGTCGATGCCCCGGCGCTGCCAGCTCCGCCAGCTTCCACGGCAGTCACCCCGCAGGAGGCTGTTGCTGAGATCAACCGTTGCCTCGAGCTGTGGACATTCCAAAGAAATCAACCGCCCAAGGATTTGAATGAGCTGGTGACCGCCGGCTACATCCAACGCCTGCCAACCCCACCACCCGGGCAGAAATTCCAATTGGACCCCCAGAAAATGCGGGTGCAGCTCGTTTCGCAGTAACCGCCGTTTTTGAAGGTTCACACCGGCATCTGCAAACCCACCTTGTCCGCCACCTGGGCGACGTCCTTGTCCCCGCGGCCGGAGAGGTTGACGATGATGAGGGAGTCCTTGCCCAGCCGGGGTGCGCGCTCCATGCAGGCAGCGACGGCGTGCGAGCTTTCCAACGCCGGGATGATGCCTTCGAGTTGGGCGAGTTTCATGAACGCGGCCAGCGCCTGGTCATCCGTGGCGTAGCCGTATTCCACGCGCCCCTGATCCCGCAGCCAGGCATGCTCCGGGCCGACCGCCGCGTAGTCGAGGCCGGCACTCACGCTGTGGGTGGATTGGATCTGGCCAAACTCGTCCTGCAAAATGTAGCTGCGGGTCCCCTGCAATACGCCGAGCGAGCCGCCTTGAAAACGGGCCGCGTGTTGCTCGGGCCGGATGCCCAGGCCGCCCGCCTCGACTCCGAGCATCTTCACGGAAGAGTCGTTGAGGAACGGGTAGAACAGGCCGATCGCGTTTGAGCCGCCGCCGACGCAGGCAATGAGCAGGTCGGGCAGGCGCTCCTCGCGTTCCAGGATCTGCCGCCGTGCCTCATCGCCGATCACCCGCTGGAAATTGCGGACCATGACCGGGTAGGGGTGTGCGCCGTAGGCCGTGCCGAGGATGTAATGGGTGCTGCGGAGGTTGGTGACCCAGTCGCGCATGGCCTCGTTGACGGCCTCCTTCAAGGTCTTCTGGCCGGCGTGCACGGGCACCACCTCCGCGCCGAGCATCTTCATGCGGAAGACGTTCAACTTCTGCCGCTCGCAGTCCACCGCGCCCATGTAGATGACGCATTTCATCCCGAACATGGCGGACACGGTGGCGGTGGCCACGCCGTGCTGGCCCGCGCCGGTTTCGGCAATGATGCGGGTTTTGCCCATGCGCTTCGCCAGGAGGATCTGGCCCATGGCGTTGTTGATCTTGTGCGCGCCGGTGTGGCTGAGGTCCTCGCGCTTGAGGTAAATCTTTGCGCCGCCCAGTTCGCGGGTGAGTCGTTCGGCGAAGTAAAGCGGGGTGGGCCGGCCGACAAATTCGCGCAGGTAGTAGTTCAGCTCGCGCTGAAATTCGGGGTCCTGCTGCGCGCGGGCATACTCGTTCTCCAGCTCCTGCAACGGATGCACGAGTGTCTCCGGGACATAGCGGCCGCCGAACGGGCCGAAGTGGCCGTGGACGTCTGGGATGGTCGGGGTAGCGACACTGCTCATGGCCCGCAACCTACCAAGCTCCCGGGCCAAGTCCAACGGGCAAGTTGCCGGATCGCAGCGCCCGCCGGCTCAGGCGGAGTAGTCCAGATAAACCGTCTTGAGCTTCGAGTAGAAGTCCACCGCCCCGGCCCCTTGTTCCTTGAACGAGTCGGTGCTGCTCTTCTTCACGCCGCCGAAGGGTGCCTGCAACGCAAGGCCGGTTGAAATCTGGTTCACCTTCACCACGCCTGCCTGGATGCGTTCGGTGTAGAGCATGGCCTGCTTCAGGTCGCGCGTCACCAGGCTGGCGCTGAGGCCTACGTCCACGCTGTTGGCCACCGCGATCGCCTCGTCAAACCCGTCCACCGGGATGATGCCGACGACGGGGCCGAACACTTCCTCGCAGGCGATGCGCGCGGCCGGCTTTACGTTGCCGAGCACGGTGGGCTGCATGAAATGCCCGTGAGCAAGATCGCCGTCGGTGAGACGCGCGCCGCCGCACAGGAGCGACGCCCCCTCCTGCTGCGCGATGGCGACGTAATTCAAGTTGCCCTCCAACTGTGCCCGGCTAACCGCCGGCCCCATCGTGACACCGGACTTCAAGCCGTTGCCCACGACGATGGCCTTGGCTTTCTCGAAGAGTTTCGCGGTGAAGGCATCCGCCACGCGGCGCTCAACAATCACCCGGCTGGTGGCGGTGCAGGCTTGGCCGGTCAGGCCAAATCCGGCGATGGCCACGAGCCGCGCCGCAAGGTCGAGGTCCGCGTCGGCCAGGACGATGGTCGGATTCTTGCCGCCCATCTCCATCTGCGCGCGGGCCATGCGCGGGGCGAGCTGCTGGTAGATCTGCGAGCCAACGGCGTGTGAGCCGGTGAAGGAAAGCGCGACGACGGCGGGGTTGGTGGCGAGTTCGCCGCCGACTTCGCGGCCGTTGCCGATGACGACGTTGAGCACGCCCTTGGGCAGGCCGGCTTCGGCCAGCAGCTTCGCCAGCTCGCAGGTCATCGCCGGGGCCTGCGAGGCAGGCTTGATGACGACGGCGTTGCCGCAGAGCAGGGCGGGGGCCAGCTTCCAAGCCGGGATGGCGATGGGGAAATTCCACGGGGTCACCAGCGCAACGACGCCCAGCGGTTCGCGCCGGGTGTAGAGGAGCTGGCTGGGCAGGTCGTGCGGGATGGTCTGCCCGCCAAGCTGGTAGCCGAGGCCGCCGAAGAAGCGGAAAATGTCTGCCGTGCGCTGCACTTCGCCGGTTGCCTCGGCCAGGGTCTTGCCCTCCTCGCGGGTCAGCAGTTCGGCAAGCTCGGCTTTCCTGCCTTCAATGAGCTGCGAGGCCTTGCTCAACACGCGGCCGCGGGCCACTGAGGTTTGTGCTGCCCAGCCGGGGAAGGCCGACTGCGCGGCGGCGATCGCGGCATGGGCGTCCGCCCGTCCGCCCGCCGGGTATTGCGCCACTGCTTCGCGGGTGTCGGCAGGATTGAGGTTGGTGAAGGTCTGCCCGGAAGCGGCGGGCACCCATTCGCCTCCGATGAAGTTAAGATAGTTGCGCATGGCGATGATTGAAACTCCTGCTTGGACTAAAGGAAGGTTGCACGCGGTCAGGTTCCTCGTGACCACGGGCTCGCTGCACCAGCAATTCGTGCAGCCGACATAGAGTCGCAGTGCCTAGCGACCGATACCGTTACCCGCACCGCCTCCCATCATTCCCGGCATGGCCCCCTCCCAACCCCGGGGTGCGTTCCAAGGGCGTGAGGATTGATTGCCCGGCTCAGGCGTGTTGCAGCCGGTGGTGGCGATCAGGGTCAGCAAAGCCACGAGGGCTAACAGGCCGCGAGAGATTGAAATCATACGGGCCATCATATCACTTTTTCTGCGGGGGTAAAGCGACGGCGTCGGGGGTCAGGACAGCATCGCCTTCGCGAATGTCACTCTGCTTGTAGCCGGACATCACGTTGGCGATGGCGTAATCCGTGTCTACCTTAGCGAGCTTCACGCGGGACACCAGCTTGCCTTCGCGGTGGATGGTCATTTCGCCGTTGGGCAGCAGGCCATGATTGGCCCCGATGTCCAGCACGATGAAGTTCCATTTGTGGTCCACGACGGTCACTTTGCCATTTAGACCCGTTGGCAGGACGACCTTGCCCGCCGGGTTCAGCAGCGCGTTCAACTCGCCGGACTTCTTGGTGAGTTGCACCATCGTGACCTTCTGCTCCTGCTTGAGCACCGTCAGCTCATTCGTTGCCTTGGGCAGGTCATCGTTGATGCGGCGGATGACGGGCGGGGTGAGGCCCAGCTTTTGCAGTTCGAAATAGTCATTGGCCTCGGCGCGGACCTTGGCCGTTTCCTGCTTGGCCTTGTTGGTTTCCTGGGCGGCGGCGACGGCTTTATCCCGTTCGGCCTGGGCGGCCTTCATGGCGTCGGCCTCGGACTGCTTGGCCGCCTTCAGATCGCTGTCCAGTGCGTCCCGCTGCTGCTCGGCGTTCTTGGCGCGGGTCTCCTGCTTGCTGCGCTCCTGCTGCTCCTTGGCCAGGTCATCAGCCGTTTTCTTCTGCTTCTGCGCCAAGTCGTCCAAGTGCGGTTTGAGCTTCAACTCGCCTAAGGCGATGACGCCGGCGCTGGCCGCGATGATGAGGACTAGAATGAGCCGTAGAGCGAGCATTGAAGGTGGTTGGTTCGGTTAAATTGAACGGATATTTAACGGCGATTTACGGGGTGTCAACGTTCGCCTTGGTCAGTAAATCACCGTGAACGCACCGTCCGGTTCGGCCACCGCCGTGGCCAAGCCCCACACCGGGATGCCCTTACGCCGCTGTGGCTCGCCCGCAGGCCGCCCGTCCGCCCCCAAGATCTGCCAGCCCACTTCTCCGCCCCGTTGCCAACCGGTGCCTTCGCTCCAGACCACGAGCGTTTCGCCCGCCTTGTTGACGGCGATCGCCGGGTGGCGGCCCTTGCCCGGGGCGGTCGGGCTGGCGGGGGCGACGGCCTTCGCGGCCGCGACATCCAGCGGGGCAAACTGCACCGCGCCGGCCGTTTCCCATGCGCCAAAAACCTTCCCTTCCGACACCGCGAAACTGGCGCTGCTCATCGGGCACTGGCCCACGCGCCACCGGTGGACGTAATCGCCCTTGAAGGTCTCCCCCCGGTCGCGCGAGACGAGCAGCATCATGTCGCGGTTCAAGGCGGTCGAAGCCGTGCGGAACAGCGCGAAGAGGTTGCCCGCCGCGTCTGCAAAGGCCCGCATTCCGCAGCAGCCGCACGCGCCGCTCTCCTCCGGACTGACCACGCGCTCGCGCTCGAAAGTTGTCCCGTCATCCCGCGACCGCGCGAGGAACACCGCCCGCCCCGTCTCGCCGGCCTGGTTGTTTTCCGGCGCGCCATGCCACAGGACATAAACGTTGCCCGCGGTGTCCGCTGCAACCGTTCCGCCGCCATCAAGGTGAAGCGTGGAGTGGATCACGTTGCGTTGAGGCTCGAAGGCCGTGCCCGCGTCGTTGAGGCGGGTGTAAAGCAGCGGCGCGCTCTGCGTGGGCGGCTTCGGGGTCGCCTGACCTGAGCCATTCCAGACCACATGCACGCGCCCGCCCTTGCCGAGGGCAATCTGTGCTCCACGGATGGTTCCCAATGCCACCGCGCTGCCCGGCTGGCTGTTTACCCGCAGCGGCTCACCAAACTCCGCCTTGGCGGGTTCGCGTCTTGCATAAAAGACGTCGCAAGCCTTTGGGTCGCCTCTGAGAAACACGAGGTGAACCGCCCCGCGTGCGTCCGTCACGGCCTGCGGCTGCAACGCCCCGGCGGGCGCGCGTTGGAGGCGGACTTCAGCGGCGAAGCTGGACGCGGCCAGCACGACCAGCGCAGTGACAAAGCAGGTCTTCATGATGCGAGTGAATGGCTTCTGCCGCCGGAGCGCAAGCGGACAAGTGCTCAGCAGCCAGTATTCAGTGTTCAGTCACAGGCGCGGCCGCGTTGAAAACTGGTTACTGAAAACTGATTGCGCCTCTTCACTTCATCCCGCTCAGCATCTCCAGCAGCGCGGCCAGAATTTTCTCGGACGCCCGCTCCTCCAGCCGGTTTGTGCCCAACCAAGTCTCGTAGCCGCCGAGCCGATGGTGCTCCGGCGTGGGCAGGTAGCCGAAGTAGCCGTTGGCGATGGAGAAAATGGCGCTCGGCTTGAACGGGCTTTTCGCTTTCAGCGCGAGGCCCGTCTCCACAAACGTCTCGCACGGGATGCCGCCCAAGCCCACGTCGCCCACGCGCACCGCCTGCACGGGAATCTTCAGTGTTGCGGGGTATTCGGCCATGCCCAGCGTGCGCTCGGCGTAGATTTCCTCCAGCGTTGCGGGGCGCGCGACGGTCTTGGGGCGGGCGAGGATTTCTTTCGCGCGATTCAGCTGCTCCGGTGTCACGCGGCGCGTGGCAATGTCCAGCTCGCGCAACTCGCCCTTGAGCGGCACCCAGTCGTGATACGTCACGCCTTGCAGCGCCTTGAACGCCACTGCCGCCACGTCATCGGCCACGATTTTCATCTTGGCGTAGGGCTCCTCGCGCACGCCGGGCTGGCTGAAATCAATGTTGTTGATGTTGCCGCTGGTGCCGTTGGCGAGCATTGCGACGAACGGCGGGCTTTGCCGGTCCGCGCCGAGGAGTTGCTGGAGCCGGTCACAAAAAAGCGCAAAGTAATCCGCCGAGATGTGGCCGTTTGGCACGCCGCCCACATAGTGCAGCGAGTAGTTCGCCATTACGGCGATGGGCCGCCCCTCCGGCGATTGCACGGAGAGCAGGACGATTTCCGGGTCCGTCGGGCCGGACGGGCGGTCGAGGTCCTTGCTCGCGCGGCCCGGGTTCATCTTCACCAGGTCGTTCGTGCTGCCAAAGGGGTTCATCGGCATCGTGCCCGGCTTGAGAAACCAGCGGCGGTTGAAGACGTGCTTCGGCTCGCTGCCCGTGGCCCAGCCGATGCGTGCGGGCGCGAGGTTGTTGATGGCGCGGCGCACGCCGTCCGCGATGCGGCGCGCGACGAATTTCTGATAGTCGTCCAGCGGCGTGTTGACCTGGAAGCGGTTCGTGCCCAGCGCGCTCGTCGCCGAGTGCGTGTGCGTGGACGACATCAGCAAATGCCCGCCGGGCAGGCCGGTCTCCGCCGTCACCAGCCGCCGTGCCTCGTCATACACTTCGCGCGACGCACCGAGCAGGTCACACACGACCAAGGCGACTCGCGCCTCCCCGTTGTCCAGCACCAGGCAACGTGCATGCAGCTCGTCGTGGATATGCGTGGAGGGAATCGGGTGGAAGCCGCCGATGATGGCCCCGCCGATGGGCGGCGTGAGATTGCTCGTGGCCGCGCCGGCACGGAGCTGTCGCGGTTTCTCCGCCGCGCCGAGAAGGGTGGCGAGCAAGGCAAGGGCACCCGCGAGCACCACGGATGCCCATTTTTGCGAACGCGCGGCGCGGAAACGCACGGTTGGAAGGTTGCCAAAGGAAGCGGCGGGCCGTCGGTTCATGATGAATTGAGTGGGCCGCCCATGGACGGCGATTCTTCACGCGGGCAGCGTCACGCGAGGATGGCCTTCACCGGCGTTGCGCCTTCCACGCCCGTCAGCCGGGCGTCGAGGCCCTGGAACTTGTAGGTCAGCCGGTTGTGATCGACGCCCAATAGGTGGAGCATCGTGGCGTGGAGGTCGTAGATGCTCACCGGGTCACGGACGATGTTGTAACAGTAATCATCGGTCTCCCCGAGCGTGGTGCCGGCCTTGATGCCGCCGCCGGCCAGAAAGACGGTGAAGCAGCGCGGGTGATGATCCCGGCCGTAATTCGTCTCGGTCAGCCCGCCCTGCGAGTAAATGGTGCGGCCAAACTCGCCGCCCCAGATGATGAGCGTGTCGTCGAGCATCCCGCGCGCCTTGAGGTCCTCGATCAACGCGGTGGTGGGCTGGTCGGTATCACGGCACTGTCCTCTGATGGCGGCGGGCAGTCCGCCGTGATGATCCCAGCCCATGTGAAAGAGCTGGATGAACCGCACGTCACGCTCGGCCAACCGGCGGGCCAGCAGGCAGTTCGCCGCGTAAGTGCCGGGGGTGGTGACTTCCGGGCCGTAGAGGTCGAGCACGGACTTCGGCTCCCGGGAAACGTCCGTCAGGTCGGGCACGCTGGCCTGCATGCGGAAGGCCATTTCGTATTGGGCCACGCGCGTTTCGATTTCCGGATCGCCCAGCGCCGCGTGCCGTCGGCGATTCAAGGCGGCCAGCTCATCGAGCGTCTCGCGCCGGGTCGCGCGGTCAATGCCGGGCGGGTTGGACAGGTAAAGCACGGGGTCGCCCTTGTTGCGGAACTTCACCCCCTGGTGCTTCGTCGGCAGAAAACCGGCGCCCCACAGACGGTCATACAGTGGCTGGTCGTTGGTGCGTCCGGTGCCGAAGGACGTGAGCACGACGTAGGCCGGCAGGTTCTGATTCTCGCTCCCCAGCCCGTAGCTCAGCCACGCGCCCATGCTCGGCCAGCCCGCGAGCTGGCGCCCGGTCTGGAAGAACGTGATCGCCGGATCGTGGTTGATGGCGTCCGTGTGCATGGTGCGCACGAAGCACAGGTCATCCACCACGCGCGGCAGGTGCGGCATGAGTTCGCTCACCCATGCGCCGCTGGCACCGTGCTGCGCAAACTTGAAGATGCTGGGCGCGACCGGGAACTTGCTCTGCCCGCTGGTCATGGTCGTGAGCCGCTGGCCCTTGCGGATTGAATCCGGCAGATCCTCGCCT
Organism: uncultured Klebsiella sp.; assembly: GCA_964591495.1. GTDB lineage: Bacteria > Verrucomicrobiota > Verrucomicrobiia > Limisphaerales > SXTU01 > SXTU01. Next base: position 8,572 of record CAZQEW010000053.1, on the reverse strand, counting down.
CGCCGCTTGTCGAGCTGCGGCTTGGGGTCGAACAAATCCATCTGCGACGGCGCGCCGCTCTGGAACAGGTAGATGACGCGCCTGGCCTTGGGCGCGAAATGCAGCAGGCCCGGCCCGGCGAGTCCCGATGCCGGCGCGGCTCCGGCCCGTCCGCCCATCAGCGAATGCACGGCCGCCAGGCCCATGCCAGCGGCGGAGTTGGCCAGGAAGGTCCGGCGCGTTACGGCGAGCCGTTGCGCGGGGGAAAGCCCACGGAATTCATGATCGTTGCAGTTCATAGGTCAGGTAAAAATCTCGTTCACCACCCGGGCGTGTTCAATACCGGTCAGCCGTTGGTCCAGCCCTTGGAATTTGAAGGACAGCCGCTCGTGGTCCAAGCCCAGCGCGTGCAGAATCGTCGCGTGGAAATCGCGGACGCTCACCTTGTTCACGGCGGCGCGGAAGCCAATCTCGTCCGTCTCGCCGTAGTGGACGCCGCCCTTCACGCCGCCGCCCGCGAGCCACGCGGTGAACGCGTGCGGGTTGTGGTCGCGGCCCGGCTTGCCGCCCTTCTGTGAAATCGGCAGCCGCCCAAACTCACCGGCCCAGATGACCAGGGTGTCCTTGAGCAAACCGCGTTGCTCCAGGTCCGCCAGCAGCGCGGCGACCGGTTGGTCCGCCTCGGCCGCGAAGCCGCGATGGTTGCCAATCAAGTCCGAGTGGCAGTCCCAGCTCTGCTGGTTCTCCATGCCGCCGCTATAAACCTGCACGAAGCGCACGCCGCGCTCGACCATCCGGCGTGCGGTCAGGCATTGCGCGGCGAAGTGTCCGCAATGCTTCTCGCCGATGCCGTAGAGCCGCCTGATGTGCTCCGGCTCGCGCGAGACATCGAACGCCTCCGGCGCGGCCGTCTGCATCCGATACGCCAGCTCAAAGCTCTCGATGCGCGCGCCCAGCTCATTGTCCAGCGGGCCTTGCGCGAGGTGGTCGCGGTTCAGCGACGCGAGCAAGTCGAGCTGCGCGCGCTGGCGCGACTCGCTGAGATTCGCCGGCGGCTTGAGGTTCGCGATGGGTTCGCCCTGCGGCTTGAGCCACGTGCCTTGATACACGCTCGGCAGGAAGCCCGCGCCCCAGTTGAGCGCGTTGCCCTTCGGCAGGCCGCGATTCAGCGGGTCGCTCATCACCACGAAGCTCGGCAGCGCGTCGCTCTCCGAGCCGAGGCCGTAAGTCACCCACGAGCCGACGCACGGGAAGCCCATGCGCGTGACGCCGGTGTTCATCATGAACAGCGCCGGGCTGTGGTTGTTCGAGTTCGTGAAGCACGAGTGAATGAACGCGAGCTTGTCCACCTGCCGCGCGAGATGCGGGAACAGCTCGGAAGTCCAAGTCCCGCTCTGCCCGCTCTGCTGCCACTCGAACGGCGACTTCATCAGCGGCCCGACGGAGCCGGGGAAGAACCCGGTCTTGTTGTCAAAGCCGGCCAGCTCGGTGCCGTCGCGCTTGGCGAGTTCGGGTTTGTAATCCCAAGTGTCCACCTGGCTCGGCCCGCCGTTGGCGAAAATCCAGATGACGGACTTGGCGCGCGGGGTGAAGTGGGAAGGCTTGGGAGCCAGTGGGTTCAACGGGCCGGCAGTCGCGTCACGCCCGAGCAGGCTGGCGAGTGCGAGCCAGCCGAGACCGCCGCCCGCGCGCTGGAGGAGCTGGCGGCGCGAAACCGTGCCGGCGGTTTGCAACCGCCGTCTGTTGCAATCGAACACGCCAGACGGCGATTGCAAATCGCCGGCACAAGCTGCGGTCTCAGTTCTCATACGCAAATTCGTTCAAGCCGAAGAGCACTTGGCAGAAGTCAGCGAGCGCAAGGCTCCTGGGATTCGGCTTCTTCTCCGCTTCGTAACTCGCGGCCTGCGACGCGAGAAACGCGGCGGCGCTCGCCTGCTCCTTCGCCGTCGCCGGCCGGCTCAAAGCGAGCAGGTAGGCGCGGTTGATTTGCGCCGGAACTTCGCCGCCGGATGTCTCCGCCTCCACTCGCCGGGCAAAGGCCTCCGCCCACTCGCGCACCTGCGGGCCGTTCATCAGGAGCAGCGCTTGCGGGGCGACGGTCGAGGTGGGCCGCGCGCCCTGGCTCACGAGCGGCTCCGGCTGGTCGAACACGACCATCGAGCCGATGAGCTGGCTGCGCTTCATCGTGAAGTAAATGCTTCGCCGCTTGCTGCGTTCGTCCTTCGTGCCCGGGCCGAACATCGTCGCATCGAGCTGCCCGCTGACGGCGAGCATGGCGTCGCGGAGGGCTTCGCCTTCGAGCCGACGCGGCTGGCGATGAAGAAAGTGTTCAGTGTTCAGTGAGTCAGAATTCAGTGAAGGCACTTGCGCCAAACGCCCAGCGGCCACTTTCGCCGACTGAACACTGGACACTGAATGCTGAACACTTCCCGCCCGGTAAGCCGCGCTCTCCATGATGAGCCGATGAACCGGCTTCAGCTTCCAGCCGCCCTTGATGAGTTCCCCCGCCAGCCAGTCGAACAGTTCCGGATGCGACGGCAGCGCCCCGGTGCGGCCGAAGTCATCCGGCGTCGCCACGAGGCCGCGACCGAAGTGGTGCTGCCACAGCCGGTTCACCGCCACGCGGGCGACCAGCGCGCCCGCGCCGTGTTCCACGTCCGTGAGCCAGTTCGCCAGCGAACGGCGACGACCGGAGAACTTCGCGCCCGCCGGCGGCTGCCATCGCCAGCGCGAGTCCGCGTCGGCGGCGCGCGTGAGCACTTGCAAGAAACCCTGCGGCGCGACGCCGAGTTTTTGGTCCGTGCTGCCGCGCCGGAGGAAGTGGGTCTGCTCGAAGAAGTCCGCGCCCTGCGTGTGCATCCGTAGCGGCTTGTTGCCCTCGGCGCAGACGAGCACCTGCGTCTTCACGCCGGGCTCGCGGCTCGCGTGCGTGGTGATTTTGGCCTGCCGGTCGCGCCAGCCCGCGTCCTTCCGAAGCCACCACGCGAGCAACGTGTCGCGTTCGGCGGCAGACAACTTCGCCGCGAAGTCCGGCTGCTTCGCCTTCCGCAACACCTCGGCGACCTTCGCGGGCAAGTCCTCGCCCTTGAGCGTCGGCTCCGCGTCGGCCATCAGCGCGAGGCGCGGGCGGCCGATGTTGTGCTTCGTGTTCACCTCGAACTGGAGCTTCACGGTGAACGTCGCGCCCGCCACGAAATCCACCACCTCGCCGAAGATGAACACCGCTGCGTGGTCCTTGCCGAACTGTGGGTCGACGGCCCAGCCGGTCTTCGGGTTGTCATCGAGCGACGACGCGATGGACAGCCCGCCCTTGTTCTGCTCGAAGTCCGCGACTGCTTTCACGAGCGCAACGGGCTTGCTTTCCGCGCTGCCGCGAGGCGCGGCGGTCACAGTGATTTTGCTCAAGGCGAAGTTGCCGTTGTCCGCACGGCCCGGACCGCCCTTGGTCAGCGAAGCGTGGGCAAGGGCTTCCAAGCGCAGGCCCGTGAGCCGCCGCTGCGCGGTGTGGAAGGTGAACGTGTATTCGTCGCTCGCGCCGTTCGCGCCCTCGGCCAAGTAGGACAGGTCGTCGAGCTTCTTGAACGTCGTGCCGGCCTTGGACTTCGTGCTGGCCAGCTCGACTACCGTCCACACACCGCCCGTCGGCATCGCCGCGCCCGCCGCGAGCCAGGCGTTGAACTTCGGCGACAGCTCGGCTTCGTAGCGTTTCAATTCGGCGGCGAGCGGCGCGGCTTCGGCCTGCCACTTGGCTTTTGCCTCCCGGGTTTTCTCCGGCTCCATCTCGAGGTCCACGACGCTGCGGACGGTCGTCGTGAAGGTGGAGAGCATCCGGTAGTAATCGTCGGCGGGGAGCGGGTCGTATTTGTGGTCGTGGCAGCGCGCGCAGCCGATGGTCAGGCCGAGGAACGCGGAGCCGGTGGTCGAGAGCATGTCGTCCATGGCGTCGTAGCGGGTGCGCTCGACTTCGTTGGCGGTGATTTGCGTGGGGAAAGCGCCCGCGCCCAGAAAGCCCGTGGCGCTGAGGGCCAGCGGGTTGTCCGGCTCGAACTCATCGCCCGCGAGCTGCCAGCGCAGGAACTGGTCGAAGGGCAGGTCGCTGTTGAGCGCCTTGATGACGAAGTCGCGGTAATGGAACGCGCCGGGGCGGTCGTAGTCGTGCTCGAAGCCGCTGCTTTCGGCGAAGCGCGCGACATCGAGCCAGTGCCGCGCCCAACGTTCGCCGTAACGCGGTGAGTCGAGGAGTTGCGTGACGAGCTTCGGCCAAGCGTCGGGCGAGGCGTCCTTCAGAAACGCGTCCACGGCCTCGGGCGGGGGCGGGATGCCGTGGAGGTCGAGGTAAGCGCGGCGGATGAGGGTGCGCTTGTCGGCGGGCGGAGCGAGTTGGCGCGGGGCGGCCTTCGCGAGGAGGAACCGGTCGATGGAATTGCTGATTCCGGATTGCCGATTGCTGACCGAAGGCACGGCTGCGCGCGCCAGCGGCTGAAACGCCCACCACTTCCGGTCTTCATCCGTCACCTTGGATTTGTCCTTCGCCACCTTCCCCGCGATGAGCGGGCCGTCGTAAGGCGCACCGTCATCAATCCAAGCCGCGAGGCGCGCGATGACTTCGGACGGCAGCTTGTCCGCCTTCTCCGGCATGTGCGGCTCCTCGGCGTGACGGACGAGCTTGAGCAACCGGCTGTCCTTCGCGCTGAACGGCACGATGGCCGCGCCTTCGGTGCCGCCCTTGAGCAAGTCCTCGCGCGTGGCGAGGTCGAGGCCGCCCTTGGTCTTCTCACCGCCGTGGCATCCGAGGCAGCTCTTCACCAGCACCGGGCGGACGTGCTGGGTGAACGTGACGAGCCCGCGCGTCATGCGCTCGGCGTGGTCGGTGGGCAATGGAACCTTTTGGTCCGCGCCCAAGGCTGACCAGCCAGCCAGCGCACCGGCGAGAAGGACGAGCCGTTTCATTCGCGCGTGATGGCCTCGTCGAGATTGAGGAGGACGTTCGCGGTCACGGTGTAGGCGGCGAGTTCGGCGGGATACAGCTTGGCCTCAGGTTTGAACTCACCTTGGGCCAGCAACGCTTTCGCGGCGTCGGGGTCGGCGCGGTATTTGTTGAGGCGCTTTTCCAGGCCGGTGGCTAGCACGGCCAGGTCGGCCTTCTCCGGCGCGCGGCCGAGCACGCGGCGGAAGCCGTGCGCGATGCGGTCGCTCGCGGTCGCGCCGCCCTCGGTGAGCATCCGCTGCGCCAGCGCGCGGGCGGCTTCGACGTAGGTGACTTCGTTCAGCAGCGCGAGCGCCTGCAATGGCGTGTTTGTGCGGCCGCGCTTGACGGTGCAGAATTCGCGCGTGGGAGAGTCAAACAGCAGCATCGTGGGCGGGGCGGCGGTGCGCTTCCAAACGGTGTAAAGCGTGCGGCGGTAGAGGCCGTCACCGGTGTCGTGTTTGTAGCCACGCAGGTCGCCGTAGCGGCTGGTCTCATCCCACACGCCCTCGGGCATGTAGGGGCGCACGCTTGGGCCGCCAAGCTTCTCGACCAGCAGGCCGCTGGCGGCGAGCGCCTGGTCGCGGATGAGTTCGGCGGGCAGGCGGAAGCGCGGGCCGCGCGCAAGGAGGCGGTTTTCCGGGTCGCGTGCCATCAGCGCGGGGGTGACTTTCGAGGTCTGCCGATACGCGGCCGACAGCACGAGCGTTTTCTGCAAGGCCTTCATGTCCCAGCCCAGCCGGATGAATTCCGTGGCCAGCCAGTCGAGCAGCTCGGGATGGCTCGGCGGCTCGGCCTGGTTGCCGAAGTTCTCCGTGGTCTTCACCAGCCCGGTGCCGAAGAATTTCTCCCAGGTGCGGTTCACCCAGACACGCGCGGTGAGCGGGTTTTCCGGGGCGACGAGCCACTGCGCCAGGCCGAGGCGGTTGGTTGGCGCACCGGTCGGCAGTGGCGGCAACGCGGCGGGCACGCCGGCACTGACCTTGTCACCCTTCTTGTCGTATTCGCCCCGCACGAGGACGAAGGCGTCGCGCGGCTGGGCGATTTCCTTCATGACCATGGTGGTGGGCAGCTTCTGCTCGTAGTCGTCCAACGCCTTCCGGGCCGCGGCTACGGCGGCGTCGGCGGCTTTCAACGGGCTCTCGGCATTGGCGCGGAAAAACTTCGCCAGCTCGGCGCGCTGGGCGGGGGTGCGCTTGCTTGGTTCGGTCGCAAAGATCTTTTTCAACGACTCCGGCACCTGCGCGCCGCCTTCGAGCTTCGCAAGGCCCGGCGCAAGGGTCGTGGCGGAGAGCCGGAATCGCCCGATGGAATGCTGCCCGCTGGCCTTCTGGAGCAGGCGGACGGTGAGCGTGGCGTCAGCGGGCACCGTCACAAGCCGGTCAGCGAGGAACATGGCTTTGAGCGGCTGCTTGCGCGTCGGCCCGTCCACGGCCCAGCCCTTGCCGCCTTTGCCGTCCACGACCTGCGCGATTTCGTAGCCCTTCTGCGAGTAGCTGGCCTCGGCCTTGGTGAACTTGATGACCTCCGGTCTGGCCAGCGATGGCGCGGTTATCTCCGCCTCGACCCCGCTGAGAATAAAGTTGCCGTTGAACGCGCGGCCGACCGACTGCGTGGGGAGCGACGCATCCGGCAGCGCTTCCAGCAGCACGCCGCCGAACGCGCCCGCCGCAAGCGGCGCGCTGACGGTGTAAGTCTCCTGCGGCGCGGCCGGGCCGACGGCCAGCCACGAGGCGTCGGGCTGCCGCGTAAAAGTGGTCTTGCTCGCGGCCTTCACCGAGGTGGGCTCCAATAGCTTCCAGGGCGAAGCGGACGGATCGAGCTTGGCGATGAACGTCGGCTCCCACTCCTCGAGGAGTTTGGGCAACTGCTTCTCCGCTTCGGTCCGCCGGGCGTCGGCCGCGCTGAATGCCTTCTCCAACTCCGCGAGCTTCGCCTCGTGCTCCGGCGACTTCACGTGAATCGTCGGCTCCGGGTTGCCGCCGCCGCGGTTGGCACGCACTCCGCTCAATGTGCCGCTCTCCTCGATGCTGTTGAAGAAGGCGAAGAAGGAATAAAACTCCCGCTGTGTGATGGGGTCGTATTTGTGGTCGTGGCAGCGGGAGCAATTCAGCGTCAGCCCGAGCCACGTCGTGCCGGTCGTTTCGACACGGTCGATGATGGTCTCGATGCGCCATTCCTCGGCGATGATGCCGCCTTCGCCGTTGATCCGGTGGTTGCGGTTAAAGCCGGTGGCGATGAGCTGGTCCTGGCGCGGGCTCGGCAGCAGGTCGCCGGCGAGCTGCCAGACAGTGAACTGGTCGAACCGCATGTTCTCGTTGAACGCTTTGATGACCCAGTCGCGCCACGGCCACATGCTGCGCGAGCTGTCAGTCTGGAAGCCATGGCTGTCCGCGTAACGGGCGTAGTCCAGCCAGTGCATCGCCATGCGTTCACCGTAGCGCGGGGAGGTCAGCAGCCGGTCCACCAGCTTCTCGTAGGCATCCGGTGATTTGTCCGCGATAAAGGCATCCACCTCGGCGGGCGTGGGCGGAATGCCCGTGAGGTCCAGCGACACGCGGCGGATGAGCGTTGCGCGGTCGGCCTCCGGTGAAAATTTCAGGCCATCCTGCTTGAGCCGCGCGAGGATGAAGGCGTCGATGGGATTGATATTTCCTGACAATCGATTCCCGCTCGAAGGCGTCGGCGGCCGCACGAGCGGGGCGAACGCCCAGTGCGCCGAGTAATTTGCGCCCTCGGCGACCCAGCGCCGCAGCGTCTCCCGCTGAACGGCGGTGAGCTGTTTGCCCGACTCCGGCGGCGGCATGAGGTCGTGCGGGTCTTTGGCACCAATGCGCTTCACCAGCTCGGACCGCTCCGGTTTGCCCGGCACCAGCGCGAGCGCGCCGGATTTCCCGGGCTTCAAGGCGGCGTCCTTCAAATCCAGCCGCAGCCCGCCCTTGATCTTCTGCGTGTCCGGCCCGTGGCAGGCGAAGCAGTTGTCCGAAAGGATGGGCCGGATGTCGCGGTTGAAGTCGAGCTTGGCCGCGCCGGAGGCCCGGGGCAGGGGGAACAACGCGCAGAGCAGGGCGGGAACGAGGCAGTATTTCCGGTAGCGATGCAACATTTCAGCAAGAGCAGACGTGTTAAGGCCCCCGCCTATTGCCGGGCATTCTGCTGCCCGGCTCAGGCCAGCAACTCTTTCACGATGCGGACAGGCTCGACGCCGGAGAGGCGGAAGTCCAGCCCCTGATACTTCACGGTGAAGCGCTCGTGGTTGATGCCGAGCAACTGGAGGATGGTCGCGTGGAAGTCATGCACGTTGACCGGGTTTTCGACGATGTTGTAGCTGAAGTCGTCGGTCGCGCCGTAAATCACGCCCCCCTTGAAGCCGCCGCCGGCCACCCACATGGAGAAACAGCGCGGGTGGTGGTCGCGGCCGTAGTTTTCCTTCGAGAGGCCGCCCTGCGAGTAAATCGTCCGGCCAAACTCGCCGCCCCAGATGATCATGGTCTGGTCGAGCAGCCCGCGCTGTTTGAGGTCATTGATGAGGCCGTAGGTGGCCTGGTCGATGTCCCGGCACTGGCTGGGCATGCGGCCGCCAACATTGGAGTGATGGTCCCAGTTGTTGTGGTAAACCTGCACGAA
>CAZQEW010000052.1:0-27160 GCA_964591495.1 uncultured Klebsiella sp. | reverse complement strand
AACCTCCGCCGCTGGGAAATCAGCCGCCGCACCGCGTTGCGCGGCATCGGCGCGACCATCGCCCTCCCGCTCCTCAACGCGATGGCCGCCCTGCCCGCCGCGACCAAGCCCAAACGCAGCGTCTTCCTCTACATCCCCAACGGCGTCAACACGCTCACCTGGCAAATCCAGAAGGCCGGTGCGGACTACGAGTTTACTGCGCCGCTCAAGTCGCTGGAGAAGCACCGCGCCGATCTCACCCCCATCAGCGGCCTTCATCACCCGATGGTCATTGGCAAGCACCACAACTGCGAGAAGGTCTGGCTCACCGGCGCGAATGTCCCCGGCGACGGCGGCGCGTTCCGCAACACCGTCTCCGCCGACCAGCTCATCACCGACGCGCAGGGCGCGGCCACGCGCTTCCCGTCGCTGGAGCTGGCCATTGAAGGCACGTCGCTCGCGTGGTCGAAGGACGGCATTCAGCTCCCCGCCGAGCGCAACACCCAGCAGATTTTCAATCAGCTCTTCGGTGTGGAAAAGGAGAGCAAGGAAACCATCCGCCGCCGTTTGAGCCGGCGCAGCAGCATCCTCGACCTCGTCGCCGACGACGCCAAACGTGTGAATCGCGGGCTCGGCACCGAGGACCGCAGCAAGCTCGACGAATACCTCACCGCCGTCCGCCAAGTCGAAGAGCGCACCAAGCGCGCCGACGAATGGCTCAACGTCCCGAAGCCGCAAGTGCCCGCCGACGCCACCGCCAAGCTCACGCGCAAGCTCTCGATGGCCGAAGCCGGCGAGTATTACCGGCTGTTCTACGACCTCATGGTCATGGCGCTGCGCACCGACTCCACGCGCGTCATCACCTGCGGCATCGGCAGCGAAGGCAACACCAGCGGCATTCCTGAAATCGGCATTCTCCAGACGCGCCACGGCCTGTCCCACCACAACGGCGACCCGGAGCAGCTCCGCCGCCTCACCGCGACCGACACGTTCCTCGTGGACCAGCTCAGTTACCTCCTCGATCAGCTCAAGGCCGCGCAGGAAGACGGCCACCCGCTGCTCGACACCACGCAGGTGCTCTGGGGCAGCGGCATGGCCTATGGGCACAGCCACGGCAACGCCAACCTCCCCATCATCGTCGCGGGCGGCAAAGCACTCGGCTACCGGCACGGCACGCACGTGGACTTCAACCTCCCGAAGATTGGCCGATACGACGTGGCCGACGCCACCGGCCACTACAAGATTTGCTCACGTCCCGTGGACGACAATGCCCGCCTCAGCAACCTGCTCCTCACAATGATCCAACGCGCCGGCGTGAAGGCGGAGAAATTTCAGGATAGCACCGGGCCGCTGTCGCAGATCGTGACGTGAACCTCGTTTAACCATAGAGGCACCAACGGCCCAAAGAAATCAGGCACCCGGACCGAGGAATGAAGTTGCGCCACGCTTGCTTGCCTTCCTGCCTCTCCGCTGCCTCCAGCCGCGTGCTCGCTGCGCCTCAGTGGCAATAACTATGCGCTCCTTTTTCCTTCTCTCGCTCCTCGCGGTCGCCACCTTCGCTGCCGAGCGCACGAAGTTCCGCACCGACGCCGACGGTCCCGTGAAGGCCGACGACAAACGTGCGAACCCGAAGAGCCGCAAGCCCACCGACAAACCCGACTGGTTCCAGCTCGTGCCCGGCGAGTTCCCGCCCGCCGGCTCTGCGCACGCCGTGTCCGGTGAGCTGATGCAGATGGACCACCTGGAACGGCGCTTCCAAATCCGCGTGGACCGCAATGATAGCCAGGAGCGCGGCGTGTGGGATTTGCCACTTGATGCCACGCTGCTGCCCTACGGCTCCATCTGGCAGCACGGCGCGCCGGCGGCCTTGCAGGACCTCCCGCTCGGCACCCACCTGCATGGCCTCTTCTACCTCGCCGACCCCGACGACAAGACGCCGCTGCCGGAAACTTCCTACCGCCGCAAGACGCCCGAGTGGGAGTTCCGCCGCTGCTTCCGAATTGAGGATGAGTTCACCTACCACGCACGGCAGAAGCAGCTCTGGCGAATTGATGCCGTTGACCTGAGCACCAACAAGCTGACTGCTACGCTGCTCGAAGCTGGCAAACCTGTCGGTGATGGGAAGCCAAAGACCTTCGACCTCCGCCCCACCACGCGGGTTTTTCAAGGCGACCGCATCGTTGACCTGAAGGCACTCCAGCCAGGCCAGACCGTCCTCTTCAACCTCACCTGGGTCACCCTTTACGGGCCCGGCCGCATCACGGACCTCTGGGTGGATGAGGCGGCCCGCGCCCGCGCCACCGCGCACCAGCTTGAGCGCCACCGCCAGCACACCCGCGAGCGCGGCCTGCCCGCCTACGTGACTGCCGTGGACGACGACGCGCAAATCGTCACGCTCACCTTCTTCAGCGGCGTAGACCCGAAGCTCTTCGACGAAATCCGCAATGTGGACACGAACAAAGTCGGCTGGCCCCTCGCAAAGGAAGCTGACAACCAGGCTGCGCCCAAGGGCACCATCGCCGTCGCGCGCGAGTCGCTCATGACCTACGACCCTGTCAACGACCGCAAGGGCGGCAACGTCGTGGACATCAAAACCATCCCCGCCGAGCCCGGCAGCAGCGGCTTGCAAATCAAAGTGAAGTGCGACCTTCTGCTCGAAGGCTTCCGCCCCAAACGGGTCGTGCGCTTCTACCCGGCCACGTGGAAAGTCATGGCCCTCCCGCGCGAGGAGCAGTTCTTCGGACGCGAGTGATTCAGGCCCGCCCCAGTTTTTCCCAACCCATGAAACGAACCTGCCTTCTTCTTGTTGCCACCCTGCTTGCCGCCGGCACTGCCAGCGCTCTGGACCCGCACGTCGAGGCCGTCATTCGCACCGTCGAGGGGGCGAAGGGCAAGGTCGAGAAGACCGCCGACGGCCAGAGCCTGAAGCTCGTGGACCTCGCGGTGCCCAACACCGGCCCGCACGACCACCGCAAGGACGATCCCTACAACGCTGCGTTCTTCGAGCACCTCGGGCACATCACCACGTTGGAGTCGCTGCACGTCATCGCCACGAAGTTCAACGACGAGTGGATGCCCTCACTCGCGAAGCTCACGAACCTCAAATCGCTGCGCTTCGTGAACAACGGCAAGCTCACCGACGCCGGCCTGGCGCAGCTTGCGGGCCTCAAGCACATGACGAACTTCGGCTACATCGGCACGGCGATGAAGGGCCACGCCTTCGCGCAGTTCACCGGCTGGACGCAGCTTTCGCGGTGCAGCTTCCGCGGCAGCAGCATTGATGACGAGGGTCTGAAAAACATCTGCGAGCGCTTCCCGAAGCTGGAAAGCCTCGTGCTCGCTCACGCCAAGTTCACCGACGCCGGCGCGCCTCACCTCGCGAAGCTCACGCAGCTCAAGGGCCTCGAAATCGGCACGCACAACGCCACCTCCGCGAGCCTGCGGCACGTCGCCGCGCTGCCGCTGGAATATCTGCAACTCGGCGAAGGCTTCGACTCGCCCGCGTCGCTGCCGCACCTGAAGCCGCTCAAGACGCTGAAGCGCCTCACCATCACGAACTGCAAGGCGTTTGGCGACGACGACCTCAAGCAAATCGCCACCCTTAAGTCCGTGGAGAGTCTGGAACTCGGCAGCCTCGCGCTGTCCGAGGCGCGGCTCGCCTTGCTGAAGGACTTCGCGCACCTGAAAGCGCTGCGTGTCACGCCGCCCACTCGCGAAAAGTTCAGCCCGGAAATTCAGGACGCGGTGAAGAAGGCCCTGCCCCAAGCCGCGCTGAAGTTCGAGTGACACCGGTTGGTTCTGCTTTGGTTCGCCCTGTTTGACCATGAAACTCCGATTTGCCCCGCTGCTGGCGTTGTTCGCCGCCGCGTTCCTGCCGCTCCCCGCCGCCGATGCGCCAGCAAAGCCGAAGCTCAAGATCATTCCCGGCCAGGTGATCATCCCGACGGGCACCGGCGAGATGCGCCGGCCGTGGGGCGAACTCATCAGCCTCGACCTCAAGACGCGCACGGGGAAGTTCCGCAACGAGAGCGACGACTCGGTGATGAGCTTCACCGTGATGCCTTACGCCGAGCTGCTGCATCACGCGGCCAACGGCGACTTGCAGGACTTCCGCGTCGGCGAGCGGGCCATCTTCCGCCTGCACGAGAACGAGCAGGGCGAGTGGGTTTGGCTGACTTACATCCAGGACGAGATGAACATGCTCAACGGCCACAAGGAGTATTTCTACGTGGACAAGATTGACGCGGCAAAGCGGGCGCTGGACTGCACGTGGGCGAACTTTGACAAGAGCTTCATCCGCATGACCAACGTCCTCATCGAGACCGACGGCGAGACGCGCTGCTGGAAGGCGGGCGCGCCGGCGAAGTTCAGCGACATCAAGGTCGGCGACAAACTGCGCACCAAGACGCACGGGGCAGGGCAGGGCAAGCGGCGCATTGCGTGGGAGGTCTTCCTCGACGACGAGAGCCTGCTGAAGTTCCAGGCGGAACAGAAAGCCGTCCACACCGCCCGCATCCTAAAGGAAGGCGCGCCCGGCTACGTGGATGCGGTGAGTGGCACGGAACTGAAGCTCACGCTTTTCAACGAGGGCGGAGATCTCGCCAAGCAGCTCAAGGCCGGCCAGCTCGTGCGCGTCGCGCCTGCGGGAGCGGATCGTAAGCCCGTCGCCCCGCCCTTTAGCGGCACGATCACAGCTGCCGCGACGAAAGGCCGGGAAACGAAAGTCACCCTCACGCTAAGCACCAGCGGAGCGAAGTTTCAGCCAGCCGGACTGGCTCGCCTGTGGCGGGCGGAGCAGTAGGTCCACCGAAGGGCGCGGGACCATCTCCATGGGGCGCAAGCACGTCCGGCCGGCGCAGATGGTGATCGGCCGAGAACTGGGCAGGCGAGACGGAGTCAGCCCCAGCGCGCCAAGCTACTTGGCCTCACCTGACTTCTTGGGGGCGGCCTTGTTCGCTGCCTTGGGCGCGGGGGTGGCTTTCTTGTCGAGGTTCTGGTTCAGGTCAGCCTCGGCGAACTTCGTGTTCGCGCCGTCGGCCGGGACTTCGAGGCCGGCGCTCCAGAGGATGCCGTTGACCACGAACTTCCGCTGGCTCTCGTAACCCCAGCTCTTGTGCAGGTCCGCGCCGGTGAAGCCGAAGCCACGCCCGCCGCCCGCGCGCTGGTGCGCCCAGCCGATGACCTCGTCGCGGCCGACGTGCTGCTTTGCGTCCGCGCTGCTGCGGGACTTTTCTGGCACCTGCCCGACGATGAGCGGGGCGAAGCCCTTGTCCTTGGCGAAATGCAGGTTATAGAGCCAGCCGTCGCCCGGAGCGGCGAAAGGCTTCACTCCGCGGAGCACCGGATGTGTGCCGACGGGCTTCAAATCCATGTCCCAGTGCCCGCGGCAGCCGATGTCACTGCGGAACACACCGCCGAGCCAGTCCTGCACCTTGTCGCCGTCCGGACCCTTGGGGAAATCCATCGCCTGATGCAGCAGCACGAGACCCGCGCCACCGTCAAGTAGCTTGGCCAGCCGTGCCCAACGGGCGGGTTCGATGAACGGCTGTTTCCCGCCGCCGTCGCCGAAATAGACCACGCATTTTGCGCCCTCGAGGATGGCCTCGTTCTTCGGCCAGTCCCGCGCCATCACCGGCCAGACGCCGGGCTGCTGTTTGAGCCAACCCATTAGCAGCGCGCAGCCGGCGAAATATTCGTGGGCCATCGGCTTGCTGCTGGGACCGCCGGCGAGCAGGACGATCTTTGTGAGCTTGGCGTCAGGCGCATCCACTTCCAGCGGCACGCCGGATTGGTCATGCGGGTCGGCGGCGCGCAAGGGGAGCAGGGCGATGCCCAGAAGCAGGGCGGAGCGGAGCAAGTAGTGCATGGCGCAATGAAGCGGGATTCGCCGCCGCCGCACAAGCCGCAACGTCAATGTCCCGGCCGCCCAATCCTCCTTAATGGCGCAAATAAGCAGTTGCCAAACGCCGGGCCTTCCCCCATACACGCTTGCGCATTCGGTCGCGCCGGTTGCGGGATTTGGTGAATCGTCAGGTGAACGTAGTTCGGTGATGATTTGAAACCCGGTGGTCGGGAACAGTCGGAGCAGTTAGGAGCGACAGGTGCAAATCATCATGAACAACAACAAACTGTTCGTTGGCAACCTCGCGTTCGCCACGACCGAGAACGACCTGCAGGACGCCTTTGCCGCGTTCGGCACCGTCATGGAAGTCAACCTCATGCTCGACCGCATGACCGGCAAGTCCCGCGGTTTCGCCTTCGTCACCATGGCGACCCCCGAGGACGCCCAGAAGGCCATCGAAGGCATGCACGGCAAGAATTTCGGCGGTCGTGACCTGACCGTGAACGTCGCCCGTCCCCGCGAAGAACGTCCTCCCGGCGGCGGCGGTGGCGGCTATCGTGGCGGTGGCGGTGGTGGCGGCGGCGGCTATGGCGGTGGTGGCGGTGGTGGCGGTGGCTTCCGCGGCGATCGCGGTGGCGACCGTGGCGAGCGCCGTGAACGCGGCGGCGACCGTTACTGATCAGTTTTGACACACAAACGCGGGCGGCTGTGACCAGCCGCCCGCGTTTGCTTTTCCGGGGCATTTCAGACCAGCGCGGCGGCGGCCGTCTCCTGGAATACTTTGCGGATGTCCGCGCCGTCACTGTTTCCCAGCCGCGCGCGTTGGATCATCAGGATGTAGATCGCACCGCGCTTCGGATCGGCCCAGCTTTGGGTGCCATAAGCTCCGCCGTGCCCGTAGGTGCCGGGCGCCAGCATTGCCGTCACGCCCTGCGGCTGCTTGACCACTTGGAAGCCCAACCCCCAGCTCATGCCCTCGGTAAACCCGGTCTTGATGTCGCCGGTCTGCGTGCTCGTGAGCTGTTGGTGCGCCTGAGGGGACAAATATCGCCGCCCGTTGGCCTGCCCGCCCCCCATCATCATCTGATAGAACTTCGCGATGTCCGCCGCAGTCGAGTAAAGCCCGCCCGCCGGGATGGGGGTGCGCCAGCGCGCGGTCAACGGCAGGCCGCGCAGGAAGAAGTTGTCCACCTCGGCCAGGCCTTGGTTGTCCGGGCCGGGCTGATACGACTTCGCCACGCGGTGGGCCTGCGACTCGGTCGGCCAGAAGGTTGTGTCCTTCATGCCCAGCGGCTTGAACAGGCGGGCGTCGAGGAACTCCGCGAAACTCCGGCCTGACACGACTTCCACGATGCGGCCCAGGGTGTTGATGCCAGGGTTGCTGTATTGCCATCTGGTGCCGGGCTCGAAGGCCAGCGGTTGCAGCGCATAGGCCAGCGTGCGCTCGGCGAGCGTGAGGTCGCGGCCCGTGTCGGGCGCGTCGCTGTTGAGGCCGGCAGTGTGCGTGAGCAGGTCCCTCAGCGTGATGCGACGCGACGGCTTCTTGAGCACCGTGGCTTCGGGCGTGCGCGTGGCCTGCATCATCTGCCCCTTGAATTCGGGCAGAAACTTTTCCACCGCATCGTCCACCGCAAGCCGGCCCTCGTCCTGCAGCATCAGCACGGCTGCGCCGGTGATCGGCTTGGTCATCGAGGCGATCCAGAACAGGTCGTCCGTTCGCATGACCCGCTTCCTGGCCAGGTCTGAGTAACCCACCGCATCCAGCGCCAGCACCTTGCCGCCGTGCGCCACCAGCGTGACCGCGCCGGAGACCACCTGGCGGTCCACAAACTCCTGCATCTGCTGTGGGATGCGCTGGAGCTGCATTTGGGCTGCGCGTTCAAGCGCCAGCGATTTGGCGGCGATCGGAGACGCAGCGGCGAAAGCGAGGGGAATGGTGCTGAGAAAATGGCGACGGTTCATGGGCGCACGATAGGAAGCAGCCCGGGTCGAGGCCAGCCGGATCTGGCCTGCCAAAAGCAAACGCCCGCTGCCGGGCGGCAGCGGGCGTCGGGCAAATGGTTGCGGCAGCGCGGTTACTTCGCGGCGGCGTAGGCCTTGGCGACCTCTGCCCAGTTGACCACGCTCCAGAAGGCTTTCAGGTAGTCGGCGCGCTTGTTCTGGTATTTGAGGTAGTAGGCGTGCTCCCACACGTCGCAGCCGAGGATGGGCGTGCCCTCGCAGCCGGCGACGGCCTTGCCCATGAGCGGATTGTCCTGATTGGCGGTGGAGCAAATCTCGAGCTTGCCGCCGTTGACGACGAGCCAGACCCAGCCGGAGCCGAAGCGCCCGATGCCACCGGCCTCGAACTTGGCCTGAAAGTCGGCGAACGAGCCGAACGCAGCATTGATGGCAGCCGCGAGGTCGCCCGTGGGTGCGCCGCCGGCCTTGGGAGCCATGAGCTTCCAGAAAAAGGAATGGTTCCAGTGGCCGCCGCCGTTGTTGCGCACGGGGCCGCGGATGTTCTCCGGCACGCTCGCGATGCCGCGCACCAGCTGGTCCAGCGACTGCGACTCGACGGGTGAGCCGGCGAGGGCCTTGTTGAGGTTGTCCACGTAGGCCTTATGGTGGCGGCCGTGGTGGATTTCCATGGTGGCCTTGTCAACGTGGGGTTCGAGTGCGTCGTGGGCGTAAGGAAGAGCGGGGAGTTCGTGGGCCATAAGAATTCTATCTGGGTTCTACGTTTTCTTCTGCAAAGAAGTGCGCTGAAAGTAGCACCCTGTTCCGCCCGCGCAAACTGATTTCTCGGTTTAACCAGTTGTGAAAAACTGGACTCTGCTGCTGACAGGCCGCTCTTTTTCTGCTACCCCATTTCCGGTAGCGGGACGGCGTTCTCCCCTGCGGCTTCGATTTGGGCGTAAAGCCTGTCTGGTTTGGTCCGGCCGCTCGACGTTGGCAGGGCTGAAGGTAAGACGCCCAGCGTTTCCGCCCCATGATGTATAGCCTGTTTCCTGTTTTGTTCTGCGCAGCGTTCCCCCCATGAAGAATTCAACCGGTATGACTCCTTCGCGTAGTTCCATCATTGCCCACAGCGTCCGCCAGCTCTTCGGCGCTGGCCTGTTTGCCCTCCTTTCCGTCATGACCATGGGCGCACTAGCCGCTTCGCCCCATGCCGGCTTCTATACAGGTTATCTCTACAGCTCCATCTCCGGCACCATCACCGTGCCCGAGTCAGCCATCGGCGCGGCGATTTTCACGGTGGACAGCGACGGCAACATCACCGGCAACTTTCCCGGCTCGGTGGACGGCGCGGGCGTCATCACCTGGGGCGCGAACGCCACAGGTTTCACCACGGGCCTGATCAGCGGCGGCGTGCTCACGGCCACGAACAGTGTGAACAACGGGGGCGCGATCACCACCCACCGCATCGCCGCAAACATTTCTTCCGGGGGCTTTGGCGGCGGCGGCACGGTGGCGCAGAGCCTGAACTGGCGCGTGCCCACGCCGACCGGGGCGAACATGCGCGGGGTGACCTACGGCGCCGGCAAGTTTTTGGCGGTCGGTCCGGCGGGCTGCGCCGCCATCTCGGCCGATGGCACCAATTGGTTGGCGGTGAACACGGTCACCACGAAGCAGCTCAACAGCGTGGCCTTCGGCAACAACATCTTCGTCGCGGTGGGCGACGGCGCGACGGTTATCAGCTCGCCCGACGGCCTGACTTGGACGGCGCGCAGCATGGCCAGCTCACCGTTGCAGAACTTCGTGGGCGTGGCGTTCGGCAACGGCACGTTCGTCGCCGTCAACCTGGTGAACGAACTCTTTACTTCCACCGACGGCATCGCGTGGACCAAGCTGACGAATCCCCCAGCCGGGCAGTTCTGGAACAACCTCAAGTATGTGGGCGGAATGTTTGTGCTGGTGGGGCAGTCCAGCACCTCCGGATACATCGCCACGTCGGCGGATGGCATGACTTGGAACGCGGGGAAATCGCTCGCCTCCACCAGCGGCATCCAGGACGTGTCCTTCGGCAACGGCAAATGGGTGGGCGTCAGTTCGTCCCGCTATTTCACCTGGGTGAACGCGGATGCCAGCGACGCCGCGGCGGGCACGTTCAGCGGGCTGGGCGACGCGGTCGGGTTCATCAACGGCGTGTTCGTCTCGGACAACTGCTACGTATCCACCAACGGCACCGCGTGGAGCCGGAGCACCTATCCGGTGGTGGACATCAACGACATGGTGACAGCCAACAACCTGCTCGTGGCCGCCGGCAGTGTGATGATGAGCACGCCGGACGGGCGCTTGTGGTCCGTCCACTCCCGCACGCTCCAACAGCCGGACGTCAATAACCTGAACTTTAGCGGCCAGCCGGTGTCTGGCCACGTGTGGGATGAAATCCAGTATTATGATTTTAACCCCGTTTTGCAGAATCAGAGCTTCGGTGTGGGCGGTGTGATCCCGAACCCAGCCCAGCCTGCCAGCCTCGTCTCGCCCACCACGAATACCCTGCGCGATGCGCACAGCTTTCTCTCCAGCGGTGGCATTGCCGTGGGCGAGAACGGCACTATCGTGCGCTACAGCAATGGCCAGAACGCATGGACCAATGTCCCCTCCGGCACCACTGCTTCGCTGCGGAGCATCGCCGCATCGGCGGATGCCAACGTGGTCGTGGTCGGCGGCGGCGGCACGATTCTGCGTTCCGTTAACAATGGCCAGTCGTGGAGCGCCGTCACCTCCGGCACCACGGAGAACTTGAACCGCGTGACCTACACGACCGGCGCAGGCTTCAATTATTTCGTCGCCGTGGGCGACAACGGCGTCATCCGCAAGTCCACCAATGGCACCACTTGGACCGCGCTGACCTCCGGCACGACCAAGCGCCTCGTGAGCATCGCCCAACGAACGGGCAGCATTCATCTTGTAGCCATGGCAGAAGATTCAACGGTTCTGCTTTCTCACAACCACGGCACCAACTGGACCGCCATCGCCGTGAACGTCCCGCGCTCCATCACCTACGGCACATCCGGCACGGGCTACGCGCAGGACGGCCTCCGCATGACCACTTCCGATGGCACTAACTGGAGCTACACGTTCCCCTCCGTGTCGGGCATTTCGGGGTTGGGTTACGGTAACGGACGCTTCGTGGCGTTGTCCGGCGTGAACCGGATGACTTCTACGGACTTGGTGAACTGGAGCATCGCCACCACGCCGCACAGCCACAACGCGGTGACATTCGGCAACGGCCTGCTCGTCTCGGTTGGCGCGGGCGATTTCACCTACTCCAACGCCTTCGTCTCCGTCTCGATGGACGGCTCGCGCTGGCTGCCGCAGGTCACGCCGACGCGGGTCAATCTGAACGCCGTCACCTACGGGCAGGGCAAATTTGTGGCCGTGGGAGCGAACGGCACGATCCTCAGCTCCACTAACGGCATGAACTGGGTGGACCGCACTATGGGCAATACCACTGTGCAGTTGCAAAGTGTGACCTATGGTAACGGCGCTTTTGTCGCCGTCGGCACCAGCGGTGCTGGGCGCTACTCCACTGACGGCGACAACTGGATTACTACCAGCACGGGAGTGAGCCTCAAGTCCGTTACCTACGCAAAAGGGCTTTTCGTCGCGGTCGGCGACAGCGGAGCTATTCGCACTTCGGTCAACGGCAGCAACTGGGTCAATCGCACCATCAGTTCGGAGTTTCTCAATGCGGTGCAATATGCCGGGGACCGCTTTGTGGCCGTCGGCTACACGGCCGGCTCCGGAGAGGGTGCGGTGGTCCTGCATTCGCAAAACGGCACGAACTGGACGCGGGAGATTTCCAACATCCCCACAACTCTGTGGACCGCCGTCGCCGCTGCCGGCCAATTCGTCGCGGCGAGCGACGGTGCAGGCGTCATTGTCTCCGCCCCGTATCAGAGTGCGCCGCAGCCCGTCATCACCGGCCAGCCCAGCCCAGCCGGCCAGTCCGTCAGCGCGGGCGCGACCGTGAGCTACACCGTGACCGCCACCGGCACGAATCTCCAATACCGCTGGCTCAATAACGGCACGCCCATGAGCGACGGCCCCGGCGTCTCCGGTTCCGGCACGGCCACGCTCACTCTCACTGGCGTGGATGTGCTCGATGCCAGCGTCTATCAAGTTTCCTTGTGGAATGATAACGGCAGCGTGTTGAGCCAGCCCGTGTCCCTCGCCGTGAACGGTCCACCGCTCATCACGCTTCACCCCGTCTCAGTGACCGTGAGCAACAACCAGAACGCCCAGTTCACCATGGGCGCAGTCGGCCCCGCTCCGCTCACGTATCAATGGCGCTTCAACGGCCAGCCCATCGTGGACGGCGGGAAGTTCAGCGGCGCGACCACCAGCCAGCTTGTGGTTTCCAATGCGGTGGGCACGAACGAAGGCATCTTCGATGTGATTGTCAGCAACGCTTTCGGAGCCAGCGCGCCCAGCAGCCCGGCGCAGTTGCTGGTGAACCGTCCACCAACCATCACCCAGCCGCCGGTCGCGCAGGTGGTCATCCAAGGCCAGACCCTCTCGCTCACCGTGGTGGCCGACGGCACGCAGCCGCTCACTTACCAGTGGAAGCGCGACGGCACCAATCTCGCCAATGGCGGGCGAATCTCCGGAGCCAATACCGCCACGCTGACCATCCAGAACGCGCAACTCGCCGACGCTCCCGGCAACAGTGGATACAGCGTGGCCGTCACCAATGCTTTCGCGCCCGGTGTGGTCAGCAGCATCGCTTATCCCAGTGTCATCGCGCCCGGCGCGCTGCGGCCCGACTTCGTCACCGCGCTGAGCGGCACGGTCAGCGACATCGCGCCCGCCGCGAACGGGGACTTCCTCCTTGCCGGCGACCTAAGCTCGTCCATCGGGGGATTCTTCACCTCGGACGCCGCGCGGGTCCGCGCTGATGGCACCGTGCTCACCAACTTCTCCTCATCCGGCAGCGGTGGCAGCGCCGTGGTATCCAGCGTGCGCGAGATGTTGAACGGGCAGGCCTTCGTGGGCGGCTTCTTCTCCACCTGGATCCCGGGCAACCGGCAGTGGCTCGTGCGCCTGAACACCAACGGTTCCACCGACACGAACTTCACCCACACAATCGGTTCACCGGTAAAGCGCATCCTCCGCCTCGCCGATGGCAAGCTGCTGGTCGCCAGCGGTAGCAGCGGTTTCAACACGGGCAATGTCTACCGCTACAACGCCGATGGCACAGCGGACGGCACCTTCACCAACGTGACGCTGTCCGGCCAGCTGTTCGACATGGCGTTGCAGAGCGATGGAAAGATCATTGTCTCCGGTGCCTTCGGCCTGCGGCGCATCAATGCCGATGGCACCGGCCAGGCGGCCTTCGGCGCGGCAGGCGCGAACATTCCGACCGTGCATGTGGGGCCAGACGACAAGGTCTATTTCAGTGACAATAACGGCACCTCCCTCACGCGCTTCAACGCGGATGGCACGGCAGACGGCTCGTTCACCGCAACGCTCGACGGGCACGTCTATGGCATGGCGTTTCTCTCGGGTGGGCGCATGGCCATCGTCGGGAGCTTCAATAACGTCAACGGCACGCTCATGCCGAAGATTGCGCTTCTAGAAAGTAACGGCGCGCGCTCGGCCGGGTTCACCTCCACCTACGCGCCCGTCGTGGCCAACATTCTCTACGCCATCCGCCCGCTCGGTGACGGCACCGCACTGGTCGGTGGCAACATCCAGCTCACCCTGCCCGGCACGCAACGCGGCCTCCAGCGCGTGCAGCTCGACGCCGCGGTGCCGACGCCCCCCACGATCACGCAGGCTCCGCAGTCGCTTACTCGCGCGGTCGGCTCCAGTGCGAGCTTCACGGTGCAGGCGAGCGGCTTCGGCGGGCCGTTCAGTTACGTCTGGAAGAAGGACGGCGTGGCGCTGGTGAACGGCGGCGTGGTTGCGGGGCAGGGCACCGGCACGCTGACCATTGGCAATGTGCAGACGAACAACGCCGGTTTCTACACGGTGGAAATCTCAAGCCTGAACGGGACGACCCTCAGCTTGCCGGCTGGGCTGTCTGCCTACTTGCCTCCGCCCGCTGGCATTGACCTCGTATTGAACTCCACCTTTAACTCCAACGTGCCGCTCGTGCGACACACCGTCATTCGAAGTGGCGTGTCGACTTACTCCACGAACCTCATCTTCGAAGGCGGGTTGGTGCAGTCAGACGGCAAGGTGCTGGTGGTAGGGAATTTTGAATACTCGACGGCGGGAGGAGGCACCAACTACAGCATCGTGCGGCTAAACTCGGACGGCACATTAGATACTAGCTTCTCCCCGCCGCTCTTTGAGTATCTCCGTGGCGGAGCTTATTACGGCCCAGCGCGAATTACGGATTTGGCGCAATTCTCCGATGGACGCATCGCCCTAGTTGGCGAAATCAGCCGCGTGAACGGAACAAATGTCACAAGCGGCTTGGCCGTGCTCGACCAAAATGGCACCCATGTGTCCAGTTTTGCGCCAACAAACTTGGGTAGTCTGTATGCGGTGGCTGTGGACTCTCAAGACCGCTTGCTGGTAGCGGGCTATTTCAACCTCACTTATCACAAAACCATCGCCCGGTTTTCCTCAACCGGCAGCCTCGACTCCTCCTTCAACACGAAATCGTTGGCAATCGACGACTTCTTCGGAAACACCATGCTGATCCAGCAACCGGGCGACAGATTGATCATACATGCATCCACAGGTGGTTACGCAGATAGCAAGGTTATCCGGCTTCTAGACAGCGGCACCCAAGACAGCTCGTTTTTATCGCCTGGGTTTGGAGGCAGTCCGCTATACGATCTGCAGTTTGACCTGAATGGAGGCATTCTTGCGCCAGGGTGGTATCAGACAGTTGGTGGGCAGAGCCGTCGTGGCATGTCCAGATTGTTGGGAACTGGTGCCTTGGATACCAATTTTGGGAATCCCGGTGGCTCGACGGGCACTCAGCCGTATTTTTTTAGTGCGATAGGATTCTCCAACGGGTCTGTCTTGCTTGCTGGCAGTTTTACCAACATCAGCGGATCGAGCATCCGAGGTCTTGCTTTGGTTGGGGCCGATGGCGCTTTCCTTTCCGTGCCCGGATTGGGGGCCGGGCTCGATGGTCAGGCGCGAATCGCATTTGCAAACCCTGCCCGCACTGCTGTCTACGTTGCCGGCGCGTTCACCAATCTCAGTGGCACGCCCGTGCCCCGCATCTTCCGCCTGAACGCTGCGCCGTCTGTCGGTGCTTCCCTGCCTTTGCAGATCCTCTCGCTCAGCCCCAGCCAGTCGGTTCCCGCCGGTGCCAGCCATCTGCTCTCGGTGGCGGCCACGGGGAGTGGCTCGCTGAGTTACCAATGGCGGAAGGATGGGGTGAACCTGCCCGGGGAATCCGGTCCGCAGGTGTTTCTTTCAAACGTGCAGTTGCCGCAAACTGGCGGCTACACGGTAGTCATCACGGACAACGTCAATTCCATCACCAGCTCCGTGGTCAACATCACCCTCGCCGGACCTTCCCCCACCTTCGCTGAGTGGAAGGCCGACAAGGGCCTGCCCATCGGTCAGGACGGCCCCGGCGACGATCCGGACGGCGATGGCTTGTCCAACATCGTCGAGTTCGCCTTTGGCACGCACCCCATGCAGGCCCAGTCCCGTGCCTTGCCGGCCAACCGGCGGCACTCCGAAGGCGGGGTGGATTACCCGGCAGTGACGCTGGTCCGGCGCAAGAGCCTCAACGGCGCGAACATTGTGGTCGAGGCGTTCACCAGCATCCCGTTTGGCGCGCCCGCCGGCACCACGCAGGTCGGCCCCTCGGAGGACCTGGGTGACGGCACGGAACGTGTGACCATCCGCAGTCAGACGCCGCTGCGGGATGCCCAGAGACATTTCTTCCGCACGCGCGTGCAGGTGCCGTGATGGCTCCATCTTGCCCGCCGTCAGAGAAAGGCCGAAGCATTTGGTGCAAAAAATACTTGCACAGCCGACCGGCCAAAGCTTAATTGCAAGCGGTTTGCAAAATCACCGTCAGCCTCGTGTCACGATCGCGCGCTTGCTAGTCGCGCTGGCGGTGGCCTGTGCGGTGGTGGTGGTCGGGTTTATTGCGGTCTCGCCGAAGGCCCATGCCTGTGTTCACGCGCATCACAACGCGCCGGATCACGACTGCTTCGCCAAGCACTTCTCTGATGGCAAGGTGATCCTGACGGTGCTGGCCGCACCGTTGCCCGGTTTGCCCGAAGTCCTCGTGGCTCCTTCCGTTGCGGCCGCGTCTCTTTTCCTTCCGTTTGACTTCCGCCGGCTCCCCGCCGGTCGTGCCCCGCCGGTAGCCTGAAGCTCCAGGAGTCCTTTGGCTCCATCGGTTGCCAGGGCTGCACCTTTGCGTTCTGGCTCAGGCTTGGTCACCAGGTCCTTCATCATCCAATTCTTCCGCGCCTCGGGTGGTTCGAACTGCTTCGAGTGACGTCTTTGGGACGGGGTTCATAGGTTTCCCCCGTCCTCTTCCTGCGAGGAAGCCGGTGGCTGTCGGTTTACGACTTTTCCGGCAGCCACCCTTCCCGCGAGGGATTCGTCGTGTGTTCCATTTCTTCCCCTCCGACGGGGGCAAAATGCTGTCTTGCCCGCTTTTTCCGCCTGACCGCCGTGGCGCAGAGTCGCCTCTCGCTGTCTGGGTCATCGGGGTGCCGCTTGGCCACGTCCTTCGCCAAGATCGGCACGCACCATCCCGATGGCTCGGGTCTGCGCACCTCTGCGCCACCGCCGTCAGGCGTCGTCCCGCAGCCTGTTCCGATGAGTGAGGTAATCCAAATTGAGGAACTCCTGGTCACCTACCGCGACCCGGAGCAGCGCTCGGTGCGCACGGCCGTGAACCGGGTCACGTTCACCGTGCGCACGGGCGAAGTGTTCGGCTTCCTCGGCCCCAACGGTGCCGGCAAGACCTCCACGATGAACGTGCTGCTGGGGTTCACCCATGCCGCCGGCGGTTCCGCCCGCATCTTCGGCGTGGATGTGCGGCAGCCCATCTCACGACAGCGCATTGGCTACCTGCCGGAGATGACCTACTACTACAATTTCCTCACCGCCGAGGAACTGCTCCGCGCCTACGGCCGCATCTTTGGCCTGGACGACGGGGAAATTCGCCGGCGCACCGACGAACTGCTCGCGCTGGTGGAATTGGAACCCTCGCGCCGCCGCCTCATCCGCACCTACTCGAAGGGCATGCAACAGCGCCTCGGCCTTGCGCAGGCGCTGCTCAACCAGCCGGACCTCCTCATCCTTGACGAGCCCACCAGCGGTCTCGACCCGCTCGGGCGCATGAAGGTGCGCGAAATCATCCTGCGCCAGAAGGCCGCTGGGAAAACCGTCTTCTTCTCCTCGCACGAACTGGGCGAGGTCGAGTCCGTCTGCGACCGCGTCGCCATCCTGCATCGGGGCGAGTTGAAGGCCTTGGGTCCGGTGGCCGAAATCAAGCGCCCGGACGACGGCAATCTGGAACAGGCCTTCCTCCGCCTCATCGGCTGGCCGGGCGCTCCCAAACCCGCATCCGGTGCCGGCCTGGCGGACCTCAAGCCCACAGCCCCATGAGAGCCGTCTTCACCCTCGCCCACCTGGTCATCCTCGAGATGGTCCGCCGCAAGGACATCTACGTCCTCTTTGTGCTCACCGCCCTGCTCACGCTCATCGCGGCGGCGGCCAACATCTTCGATGACACCCGCGTGGTGCGCTACCTGAAGGAAATTTCCCTGACCCTCATCTGGGTGTCCGGCTTCGTGCTCGCCGTCACCAGTGCTGCGCGGCAAATCCCCGCCGAGCGCGAAGCCCGCACCCTGTTCACCATGCTGGCCAAGCCCGTGAGCCGCTGGCAGTTCATCGCCGGCAAGTTCCTCGGCTGCTGGCTCGCCTGCGGGCTGGCGCTGCTGGTCTTCTACGCGTTCTTCGGAGCGGTGGCCCTTTCCCGCGAGCGCAGCCTCGACCTGGCCGGCTGGGCGCAGGCCATCTCCATGCATTGGTTCATGCTCGCCGTGCCCGTCGCGCTGGCGCTGGCGGGCTCGCTGCTTTGGGCGGCGCCGTCCTCCAACAGCACGCTCACCCTGGTGGCGTGTTTTGGCATCTGGCTGCTGGGCCGCCACCTGCACAAGGTCGCGTTGGGCCTGCCCGAGCCCGGTGCCACGCTGCTCACGCTGGTTTATTTCACCATCCCGCATCTGGAGCTGTTCGACATCCGCGACCTCATTATCCACCGCTGGCCGCCGGTGCCGTGGGTTTTCTGGCTGGGCGCGCTGCTCTACGCCGCCGCGTATGCCGGGATGATTCTCACCGGAGCCTGGCTGATGTTCCGCCGCCGGCCCCTTAACTGACATGCCGCACACCGCCATCGTCATCCTGTTCCTCACCAGCCTCGCCTTGGTGACGAGCCTCGAACCGTGGTTTCAATCCTGGCAAGGCAACCGCGCCCAATCTGCCGACCTCCTCGCCGTGCTCCTCGGCGACGCCCGCCGCGCTTTCGCCAACCACTTCTTCATCAAGGCCGACGCCTACTTCCACAGCGGCTATTACCCGAGCATCTTCGACAACCGCGCCGCCTTCCAGACACCGCACATGGCTGCCGATGCCGGCGCGCTCGAGGAGAAAAACACCGGCGAGGAAGATGATTTCCTCGGTCCGCCCAGGGACTGGATTGATGCCTTCGGCCGCCGCTTCAAGCCGGCTACGCACACTCATCTGGACCACGGCGGCGCGCATTCCCACACCCACGGCCCGGCAGCGAAGGAAATCGAGCTGGGCGAAAGCCAGGACGTGCGCGAAATCCTCCCCTGGCTCCGCGCTTCCGCCGCCCTCGACCCGCAGAAAGTCGAGATCTACACCACCACCGCTTACTGGCTCCGCCAGCGCATGGGCAAGACCACCGAAGCCGAAGCCTTCCTGCGCGACGGCCTCCGCGCCAACCCCGACAGCCACGAAATCCTCTTCGAGCTCGGCCGCATTGCCGACGAGCACCGCAAAGACCCCGCCCGCGCCCGCAACCTGTGGGAACTCGCCCTCGCCAAGTGGCAGAAGTTCGAGCTCCAGAAAAAGGACCCCGACACCTTCAGCCTCCTGCAAATTGCCTCTCACCTCGCCTTGCTCGCCGAACGCGAGTCCCGCTGGGACGAATGCCTGCACTTCCTTGGCCTCTGGAAAGCCGCCTCCCCCAAGCCCGACGAAATCGAGAAACGCATCGCCGAAGTCCGGCAGAAAATCCCCGCCGCAAACCACGCGAAGCCGCCGGCCCCGAACCCGAAGCCATGAAACTCAAACTCCTCGCGCCCTTCCTCGCCCTCGCGTTGTCCATGGCCGCCTGCAAGGACAAGCACGCCGGCCACGACCACGCCAAATCCGGCGACGGCAAAAAGGCATCCGCCCACCAACACGAGCACACGCCCCCGCACGGCGGCACGCCCGTCGTCCTCGGCGAGGAGGAATTTCACCTTGAGTTCGTGCGCGACGCGGCGGCCGGCAAGCTCCAGCTCTACGTGCTGGACGGGCACATGGACAAGTTTGTCCGCATTGCCGCCCCCGCCATCGAAGTCACCGCCAGCCTCGCGGGCGCCCCGCAGACCTTGAGCTTTCAGCCCGTGCCGAATCCCGCCACCGGCGAGAAGGTGGGCGACACCTCGCTCTTCGAGACGCAGGCCGACTGGCTCAAGACCGCCACCAACTTCGACGCCGTGGTCAAGCTCGTGGACGTGAAGGGCAAGGCGTTCAAGGACGTGAAGTTCAACTTCCCCAAAGGCAGCGAGTAGCTGCGGGCGCTCCCCATTTTCCGACCAACTACGGAAATCAGAACAAATGAAATCAACCCAGACTAACCACCTGACCACACTGCCCTCCGTTTCCCTGGCCATGCTGGCGGCCGCGGCCGCCGTGCCATCGGCCGAGGCGCAAAACTCCGCCACCAATCAAACCACCAAGCTGCCCACGGTCGTCGTCACCGGGGCCAACCCCGCGACCAGCTATCACCAGCCGGACTCGGGCGCGGCCACGCGGCTGGAAGTCCCCGCGTTCGAGGTGCCCACGGCCCAGAAGGTCATCGGCCGCCAACTGCTGAACGATGTGACGGCGACGCGCTTGGATGACGCGCTGGACTACGTGAGCGGCATCTCGCGGCAGAACAGTCTCGGCGGACTGTGGGACAATTTCGCCATCCGGGGTCTGGCGGGGAATGAGAACACGGGCATGACCATGCTGCGCAATGGCTTCGGCGGAAACCGCGGGTTCAACGCGCCGCGCGACGTGGCGAATGTCGAGCGCATCGAGTTCCTCAAGGGCACGGCCGCGGCGTTGTATGGCAACAGCGAGCCCGGCGGCACGCTGAACCTGGTGACCAAGCGGCCCAAGTTCACGGAAGAGCATCAGGCCCGGGTCCTGGGCGGGAGCTTTGGCCGCCTGCGGGGCGAAATCGACACCACGGGTCCGCTGGGCGAGTCCGTGGCGTATCGGTTGAATGCAGCCGGCGAGGATTCCTCCGGGTTCCGTGATTTTGTGCCGTCGCGGCGCTATTTCGTGGCCCCCGCCATGACGTGGAAGGTGAGTGACCAGACCACCGTGGAGTATGACGGCGAGTGGCTGCGCCACGAGACGCCGCTGGACCGGGGCGTGATTGCCATCAACGGCCAGTTGGGTCTGGTGCCGCGCGAGCGCTTTCTGGGCGAGCCGGGCGATGGCGTCGTCACGATGCAAAACCAGACGCACCAGGTCGTGGTGCAGCACCAGGTGAATGGAAACTGGCGGGCCCGGGCGGGGCTGTCCTTCCGTTACAACACCTTCGAGGGCTTCTCGTCGGAGGCCACGGCGTTGCAGGCGGACAACCGCACGCTGACCCGGCAGCGACGGTTTCGGGAATATTACTCGTATGACACGGCGTTCCAGACCGACGTCACCGGCAAGTTCGAGACCGGGCCGTTGAAGCACGACCTGCTCGCGGGTGTGGAGGGCTATTACTTCATGCTCGACCAGTTCATGCTGCGGCGGAACCCGACGGCCCTCGCGCCCTATGCGATTGATGTCTTCAACCCGGTGTATGGCCAGGCGCCGCTGAACCCGGCGGCGAATACCGACACGCGCGAGGACACCACGGACATCGGCGTGTATCTCCACGACCAAGTCGCGGTGGGCGAGCATTGGCGGGTGCTGGCGGGTTTGCGGTTTGACCAGTTTGACCAGCGCATCCGCAACCTCCGCACGGCGGTGACGACGCAGCAGCAGCCCGGGCAGGTCGTGCCCCGCGTGGGTGTCACCTGGCTGCCAGTCCAGCAGTGGGCGGCCTACACTTCCTATGGCACGTCATTCCGGCCCAACTTCGGCACGGACTTCGCCGGGCGGCCCTTTGACCCGGAACAGGGCGATGCGTGGGAAGCGGGCATCAAGTTCGAATCGAAGGACAAACGCATGGGTGCGACCTTGAGCGTCTTCCACATCACGAAGGAGAACGTGCTCACCTCCGACCCGGCGAATGCCGGCTTCTCCGTGCAAACGGGCGAAGTGCGGAGCCGGGGCGTGGAGTTCGACTTCCTCGGCCAGGTCACCGACCAGGTGCGCGTGGTGGCCAGCGCGGCGTGGATCGATGCGGAAGTTACCCGGGACAACACGTTGGCCGCCGGCACGCGCTTGTTGAACGTGCCGGAGTGGAACGCCAATGCGCTGGCCATCTGGGAAGACAGCGTGGGCAGCGGCCGGCTCGGCCTGGGCTCGGGGGTGACTTACGTGGGCGGCCGCTCCGGCGTGGCCAACGACGCGTTCTCCCTGCCCGCATACACGACGCTGAAACTGCTGGCCTACTACCGGTTCACGCCGAACGTGATGGCCACGCTGGATGTGGAGAACGTGCTCGACCGCACCTATTACGAAAGCTCCTTCAGCCAGATGTGGGTGCGGCCGGGTGACGCCCGCGCCATCACGGTGGGCCTGCAGGTCCGCTTCTGACCATGGCGCCATTCCCTCTCCCAATCCACGCCGCCGGCCGGTGCCTGTGGGTGGTCGCGGTCAATGAGTGGCGACTGCTCGCGCGCACGCCCGCGTATGCCGGCCTGCTGGCTGGCTGCGCGGTGCTGCTGCTGGTGGCGGCGTGGCTGGGAGGGCAGAAGCAGGAGCGCGAGCGGGAACGGCAGCGGGCGTATCAGGCGTTGGTGCGGCACCAATGGGAGACGCAGCCCGACCGGCATCCGCACCGGGTCGCACACTACGGGACATTCGCCTTCAAGCCGCCCGGCCTGCTGGCGGCCATTGACCCCGGGGTGGATGGCTACGCGGGCCGGTCGATCTATTTGGAAGCGCATCGGCAGAACTCGGCCAACTTCGCCGAAGCCGGGGAATTGTCGGCCGTCGCGCGGCTGGGCGAACTGTCCCTGGCGTTTGTGCTGCATGTCGTGCTGCCGCTGGTGGCGGTGCTGTTTGGGCATCGCGCGCTGGTGGGCGAACGGGAAGCTGGCCGCAGCCGGCTGCTGCTGACGCAGGGCGTGCCGGAAGTTGCGCTGGCGCTGGGCAAATTTCTCGGGGTCGGGCTGGCGCTGTTGCCCTTCCTGCTGCTGGCGGGATTGGTTGCCGGCGGGGTGGCGTTCCGGGGCGGGGCCTGGTCCGGTGAGGCGGCGATGCGGCTGGCCGGGCTGACTGGGATCGTCACGCTGCACGTGATGGCGTGGGCGGCGGTGGGCGTGTGGATCTCGAGCTGGTCGCGCACGGTGGCACAGGCGACCGGGGTCGCGCTGGGGTTGTGGTTGCTCGGCATGGTGATTTTGCCCCGCGCCGCGGCGGTGTGGGCGGAGCGGCGGCATCCGCTGCCCGACAAGAGTGCGTTCCAGGCCGCCGTGGCGGCCGACACTCGGGCGCTGGGTGATTCGCACGATCCGAATGACCCGCATTTTGCGGAATTTCGGCGGGCCACGCTCGCCCGTTACGGCGTGGCCCGGGTGGAGGATTTGCCGGTGAACTATGCCGGCATCGTAATGGCGCGGGGCGAGCAGCTTTCGGCGGAGACGTTTGCGCGGCATTTCGCGCGGCTGGCGGAAACCATGGAAAAGCAGGCGGCGGCGATTGAGGCGTGGGGCGTCGTGTCGCCGTATCTGGCGGTCCGTGCGTTGTCGGCGGCGGCGGCGGGCACGGATTTGCGCAGCCAGTTGCATTTTCAACGGGCGGCCGAGGCTTACCGCTACCGGTTCGTGCAGGCGTTGAACGATCTGCACCGCGACGAGATCCGGTTCACCAACGACAAGGATCAGAAGGTGTCCGCCGCGCGGTGGCTGGGCATCCCGGACTTTCACTATCAACCGGTGAACGAGGGCGAGGCGTGGGCGGGAACGGGCACCGCTTGGGCGCTGCTCGGGCTGTGGCTGGTGGGGCCGGTATTGGGGTTGTGCCGGCCGCGTTTCGCCTCCCCATGAACACCTTCATCTCCATGCTCCGGTGGGAAGCGCGGCAGTTGCTCCGCAGCGGGGCGGCCTGGGCGTTGTGCGGGGCATTGCTGATGGCCGCCGGCTTGGCGGGGTGGGCGGGCGCCAGGAAGCTGGAACGGCAGCGCTCAGAAATGGCCGCGGCGCCGGCGCACTACGATGAACAGATGCGCGGGCTGGGCCGCCGGTTTGCGCCGACGGGCGAGGCGGGCTACGTGGCCTACTACACGTTCTTCCCCACGCAGCGCCATCTGGCCCCGCTGGCGGCCTTTTCCGTCGGCTTGCGGGATTTGGTTCCGGCGGTGGTGTGGGTGCGCTTGCTGGGCATCGAAGGGCAGCTCTATGAGGCGGATTTGGGGAATCCTGCCGTGCTGGCCCTGGGGAATTTCGACCTCGCATTCGTCATCGCCGCCCTGGCTCCGTTGGTGCTGCTCGCGTTGTCCCACGATGCGCTGACGCGGGAGCGGGAGAGCGGGCGGCTGGCTTTGCTGCTCGCGCAATCCGGCTCGCCGGCCGTCCTGCTGGCCGCGCGGGTGGGCCTGCGATTTGCCGTGGTGGCGCTCACCTGCTGCGTGGCCTGGCTGGCGGGTTGTCTGGCCTTGTCCGTGCCGCTGGATGCCGCTGCGCTGGGCTGGCTGGGCGTGGGGCTGGCGAACCTGCTCGCCTGGGCTGGCGTGGCCGCGCTCGTGGCGGCGAGCTGTCGTTCCGTGGCGGGCAGCCTGACGGTGGCCGTGGGTGGCTGGGTGGTGACGGTGGTGCTGCTCCCGGCGTTGCTCAACCTCGGGGTCGCCGCCTGCTATCCCGTCGAGGAAGGGCTGGCGCTCACGGTCAAGCAGCGCCAGGAAAGCCACTCCGCCTGGGACCGCCCGCGCGCCGAGACCATGAGCAAGTTCTTCGTGTCCAACCCGGACTGGAGCGGCACGCCGGCCGTGACCGGGCGCTTTGCGTGGCGCTGGTATTACGCCATGCACGAGGTCGCGGACCGCTCGGTGGCCGCCGAAGCCACGGCGTATCAAACCAACCTGCTTCACCGCCAGACATGGCACACGCGGCTCGCCTGGCTGGCCCCGGCGGCCTACACGCAACTGGCCATGGACCGCCGCGCGGGGTCGGACTTGGATGCCCATCTGGCCTACTTGAACCAGGTCCGGACCTTTCACCAGGAATTGCGCGCCTACTTTTATCCTTTGTGTTTCGCGGAACGCTCCCTGACTCCGGCGGAATATGCGGACTTCCCGCGGTTCCGCCCCAGCCCGGTTCCGCCGGCGGACCCCGTCAGCCCGTTGCCCTTGCTGGCGCTGGCGGCGGTGGGCGGCGTCCTTGCCTTCCGCGCGGCTCGACGACTCACGATTGCCTGATACTGCCATGCTCCGAGTAACCAACCTGACCAAGCGATTCGCGGGCACTCTCGCGGTGGACGACGTCTCCTTCAGCGTCGGCCCGGGAGAACTCCTCGCTCTGCTCGGCCCCAACGGAGCCGGCAAGACCACCACCATCAACTGCCTGCTCGGCTTCCTCACTCCTGACGCCGGCACCGCTGAAGTGGACGGACTCAACTGCGCGCGCGAATCCGCCGCCGCCCGCCGCCTCCTGGCCTACATCCCTGAACAGGTGAACCTCTATCCCGCCCTCACCGGGGCCGAGAACCTCGCCTACTTCTCCGAACTTGCCGGGCACCGGCACTCCGGCCAACGGCTGCGCGACTGGTTGAGCGAGGTCGGGCTGCCCGCCGACGCCCACGACCGCCGAGTGGCTGGCTACTCCAAAGGCATGCGCCAAAAAGTCGGCATCGCCATTGCCCTGGCCAAGCAGGCCCGCGCCTTGCTCCTGGATGAACCGACCAGCGGTCTGGACCCCGCCGCCGCCCGCGACTTCAGCCAGCAATTGACCCGGCTCCGCGGCGCGGGCGTGGCCATCCTCATGGCTACGCACGACCTCTACCGCGCCCGCGACGTGGCCAGCCACATCGCCATCATGCAGCACGGCCGCATGGTGCAACAGCTCGCCCCCACCGAGGCCAACCACCAGGAACTGGAAGCCCGCTATCTCGAAACCATTAACTCGTAAGCCCAATCGCATCCGCATCGCGCCCGCTCTCTGAACCGCATGAAATCTCCCGTTTACCGCTCCATGGCCGACCGGGTTGGCATCGCCGCCTCCGGAGTCTGCGCCGTCCACTGCCTCTTTGTGCCGGTGGCCCTCGCCCTTTTCCCCGGCGTGATGGCGCGGGTGTTTGCCAGCCCGCTCACCCACCACGTGCTCGCCGGAGTGGTGGTCTGCACGAGCCTCGCGGCCTTCATCCCCGGTTGGCTCAAGCACGGCGAAGCCCGCGTGTGGGGCTGGGCCATGGCCGGTCTGGCCTGCGTGGCCGGGGCGCGCTTCGAGGCCGAGGGCGCGGCGGATATCGCCCTCACCGCCGTCGGCAGCGTGCTGCTCATCATCGCCCACCGCCTCAACCACTCGCTCAGCTACTGGGCTGACCGCGAGTAAACCTGCCGCCATGCACCATCCCACAACTTCCAGCGCGTGCGCCTGTGCGCCGGCCTCCGCTCTCGGGGCCGGCGCGGCGGGCCTGCCGGCGGCGGTCGTGGCGGCCCGGCGGGAGTGGGCACTGGCCCGTTGTGAAGCCGCCCGGCTCCTGTTGTCCGGTCCGCGGCGGGCGGTGCTGGATTTTCTATGTGCGCGGGCCACGCCCATCGCGGTGGAGGCTTTGGTGCGCGAGTTGGTGGCGCGGGCGCGCTGTCATTTTGTGAGCGTGTATCGCGCGGTGCGGAGCTTCGAGGCAGCGGGCGTGTTGCGTCCCGCCATGCTCGCGGGCCAGCGGGCGGTGCGGCTGGCGTGCGCGGGGGCGGATTACCTCGTGTGCGAACGGTGCGGCCAGGCGGCCGGGGTGGGAGACATCGCGGACTTGCGTTCGTTCGAAGCCCACCTGGCAGCGCGCACGGGCTACCAGATTCAATACCACTGGCTGGAGTTCAGCGGCCTTTGCCACCGCTGTCACCGCCTCCACCGGGTGCTTGCCACATGAACAATTCTTCCGCCCCCGCCCCCCGTTGGCTCCGCCCGCTGGACCGCCTCGGTTCTGTGCTCTCCACCGCGTGCGCCGTGCATTGTCTGCTGATGCCGGTCGTTGTCGTCGCGCTGCCAATGCTCGCCCACGGGCCGCTGGCCAGCCGCGCGTTCGAACGCGCGGCGTGCGGGCTGATGGTCGCTTTGGCGGCCTTGTGCCTGTGGCGCGGCTGCCGCACGCACGGGCGTTGGGGCCTCTTCCTTTTGCTCGGCGGCGGCGCGGCGGTAACGCACGCGGTGCAGTGGTTTGGCCCGGACATCTGCTGCGCCAAGGAACGCGCCAACTGGACTGAGGCCGTTGTGATGTGCGTCGGCGGGCTGGCCATCGCCGCCGCGCACCTGCTCAACCTCCGCCTCATCCGGCGGTGTGACAGCTGTCCCGCTTGCCCATGAAGATCAATCTCCTCGACCCCACTCCGCGCCTCGCGCCAGACCCCGCCCGGCTGGCCGAGCTGAAGTCTTGGGTGCGCGAGTTGATGCGCGTGGACGACTCCGCGCTGGTCATCATTAACGAGCTGGCCTGCGAGGACCCGGATTGCCCGGACGTGGAGACCAGCATCGTCCTCTCCCTCGCCGCGAAGGACTATCTCACGTTTTCCATCCCCAAACCCGCTGCCGAGGTCACGCGCGTCGACCTCGTGCAGGCGCTCACCGAACCGCGCGCCCACTGAACCATGAGCACGCCCGATCCCCGCATCCCCGTCACCATCCTCACCGGCTTCCTCGGCGCGGGCAAAACCACGCTGTTGAACCACATCCTTACCACCCGCCACAGCAAGCGCATCGCCGTCATCGAGAACGAATTCGGCGAAATCGGCATTGATAACGACCTCGTCATCAACGCCGACGAGGAAGTCTTCGAGATGAACAACGGCTGCATCTGCTGCACCGT
>CAZQEW010000051.1:0-27272 GCA_964591495.1 uncultured Klebsiella sp. | reverse complement strand
CTTGCTGGGGTTGCGGAAGGTGGTGACGCCGCCGGCCTTGGTCCACTTTTTGAGCTCGTTGGAGGGAATGTCGCTGAAAACGAGATACCCGCCATCCGCCGGCACCCACTGCGGCCCTTCGAGGAACTTCATGTCCGTGCCGAGGCGCTCGACCTTGGCGTTGGGCGGGACGCAGAGCTTGAACTCGGCGGCGTTCTTGATCTCGAAGTCGGCGGCGAAGGCGCGGGTGGCGAGGAGGAGGGCGGGCAGTAGTAACTTCGTGGTGCTCATGGCGGAGATGGTGCGGAGGTGTAGGGCTGAGTTCAAGCGGCAAGGTTCCAAGTTGAGGGCGGAGAGGTTTGCCCGCGAAACACGCAAAAAGACGCGAAAGGAGAAGGCGTTTCTTTTCGCGTTCTTTCGCGTGTTTAGCGGGCAGAAAAGGTTTACCGCAGGCCGGCAGCTTACTTCGCGCGGCGTTCGACCACTTCGACCGCTGCCTTGTTCTTCACGATGCGGTTGGGGCCGGCGACACCGCGCCAGTTGGTGAGCGGATACATCACGGTGCCGCGCCCGATGACGGTGCCGGGGTTGAGCACGGAGTTGCAGCCGATGTCCGCCTTGTCCCCGAGCATCGCGCCGAACTTGCGCAGGCCGGTGTCGTGCGGCTGGCCGTTGACTTCCACCGTGACGTTGCCGGGGAGGGACTTGAGGTTGGAGCAGATGACGCCCGCGCCGAGGTGCGCCTTGTGGCCGAGGATGGAGTCGCCCACGTAGTTGAAGTGCGGCACCTGGCAGCCGTTGAAGAGGAAGGAGTGTTTGAGCTCGGACGAGTTTCCAATGACGCAGCCGTCGCCCACGACAACGTGGTCGCGAATGTAAGCGCCATGACGAATCTCGCAGTTCCGCCCGATGATGGCCGGGCCCTTAATCATCGCGCCGTCTTCAATGACGGTCCCTTCGCCGATGAGAACGTTCTTCCCGATGAAGACGTGCGGCCCGTAGGCGTGAGGTGGCGCATCCTTGGCGCGCGCTTCGATGAAAGCCTTCAGTTTCTTAAGCGCGTCCCACGCGAACTCGCAGCCGTCGAAGAGCGCAGCGTGCTCCGTCTGCGTGAGGTCGAAAAGGTCAGTGGGCTTGAACATGAAGTCGGACGCGGCTGACTTGCCGTTAAATTCCGTTCGGATCGCGCAACAAGCGACGTCCCGGCGGGTTAAAGGAGGGCCGCGTGTCGTAGGAGGGCTTGGGATCGTTGGGCGCGGTGGGATTGGACGGGTCACGCAAGTCGAAGAGCGCCTTGGTGGTATTGCGCGCCTTGGCCTCGAAATCAGACGCGCTGTCGTAGGCATCGCGCGGGTTGTTAGGAGCCTCGACCGCATCCCAAAATGACGCCGACCGGAGCCGGCGCACTGGCCGGGCGGCCCCAACCGCCGCGGCCGAGGTATCGCGGATGCCGGACTCATTCGTCCGCACGAAGAGGCGCATCATGGCGGGGTCATTGGCGATCAAGGGATTCTTGAGCAGCTCAGGCGGCGCGTTGTAGAGGAAAGGAGGCCCCATGTAATCGTATTCCGGGCGCTCATGCCGAGGTTCGTCTAGCAGCGGCCTATCACGCTGAGCCCAGGCATAACCATCCTTGGTCAACGAGGGTGGCCGGATGCCGGGTCGTAGGACATCGGGCGGCAGGTTCTGCTTGGGCGGGCGTTCCGTGCGCTGGAATACCGGCTTCACGATATCCGGATCCTGTATGGGCGGGTAATATCCCTTGCGGCGGGAAAGCGCTTCGTTGGCCTGTTGGGAAAGCCCGGGCAGGAGCCGGGTCATCATGGCCGCATCATCCGGCTGCGCAACGATGCCCTTGGTCGTGAGGCGCGGGTTCAGCGGCCAAGCCGCAACGGTCATCGATTCCAGGGTCGCTGGAAAGGCCTTGTTGTCCGTGGTGGTGCGCACCGGGAGTGGTGTCTTGTCCGTGTGGCCCAACGCAGCCAACCCCTGATGGATTGTGCCGGCATTGAAGGTGAGCGGGTCTTCCAAGGCCACGCGCGAGCCCGTTTCGGTCAGGATACGGAGCGTGACGCTGTCCGGTGCTGGACAGTCAGCCGACGTAAGGACGAATGCCAAAAAGGCTGTCGGAAGCCAGATTGTTTTCGCACGCATCTTGGGACTTGTTGCCAGAAAGCGGCCCTCGTGGCAACGGTTATCCCCTGCCCCGCCGCCCGCAAAAAATCTTCAAGCGATGATGTCGCGCACCACATTCCCGGAAACATCCGTCAGCCGGAAGTCGCGGCCCGAATAGCGGTAAGTCAACCGCTCGTGGTCGAGGCCCAGCAGGTGCAGGATGGTCGCGTGCAGGTCGTGAACATGGACGGGGTTCTCCTGCGCGTTCATGCCCAACTCGTCGCTGGTGCCGTAGGTCATCCCGCCCTTCACACCGCCGCCCGCGAGCAGGTAGCTGAACGCCGTGTGATGATGGTCGCGGCCGTGCTTGGCTTTCTCCTGCACTTGCGCGTAAGGCGTGCGACCGAACTCGCCGCCGAAGAGCACGAGCGTGTCATCAAGCATTCCCCGGCGCTTCAAATCGAGGATGAGCGCGGCGGCGGCCTTGTCCGCATCGAGGCAAAGCTTCTTGTGGCCGTCGTCGTGGTTTGAGTGCGTGTCCCAAGGCTGGTTGCTGCCGTTGCTGGTGTAGTAAATCGAAACAAAGCGCACGCCGTCCTCGACCAACCGCCGCGCCAGCAGGCACGAGCGCGCAAACGCCGTCTCGCCATACATCTCGCGGATGTGGGCCGGCTCCCTGCTGATGTCGAAAGTCTGCAACGCGCGCTTCTGCATCGCGAAGGCCGTTTCCATCGCCTTGATTTGGCCGTCGAGTTCGCCGTCGTTGCCGCGGGCCTTGAGATGCAGCCTGTTCAAGGTGCCAAGCAGGTCGAGTTGTTCGCGCTGCTCCGTGGGCGAGAGCTTGGCGTTCTTGATGTTGGCCACCAGCTTGTCCACCTGCATGTTCTCCGTGACCACGCTGGTCGCCTGAAACTCAGCGGGCAGGAAGCTGTTGCTCCACAAGGCTGGGCCCACGACGATTTTCGGCGAGGGCCGCAAGACGACGTAGCCGGGCAGATTCTCGTTCTCCGAACCCAGCCCATAAAGCACCCACGAACCCAGCGAGGGACGAATGGGCTGGAGATTGCCGGTGTTCATCATCAGCAAACCCGGCTCGTGATTCGGCACATCGGTGTGCATCGAGCGGATGACACAGCAGTCGTCAATCACGCTGGCCAGGTGCGGCAGCGTCTCGCTCACCTCAATGCCGCTGCGCCCGTGCTTTGAGAAGTTCAAAGGCGAGGGCACGAAGCCGGTGCCCTTGTATTTCCGGTAAAGCTCGCCGGACGGCTGCTGGCCCTCGTGCGTCTTAAGCGCCGGCTTCGGGTCAAACGTGTCCACATGCGACGGTCCGCCGTTGAGAAAAAGGAAAATGACCCGCTTGGCCTTCGGCGCGAAATGCATCTGCCGCGGTGCGCCCTCGGCCAACGCACGCGAGCCGAGTAGGCCGGATAAGCCCACCATGCCAAAGCCGGCGGCGGTGCGATGGAGGAAGTCGCGGCGAGTGAAAAAGGGGGAGTTCATGGGGTTCATTTGGGGTCCCGTCCCGATTTGGGTGCCGGCAGGCGTTTCTCGAAGCGAAGCAGAGCGTTTTCGAGCTGGAGAACTAACTTTTCTCGCTCCAGTCGGGATTCTAAGCGGACTTGAGCAAGTTCCGCATGAAGTTGCTCCATGCGTTTGGTCACGTCACCCATCTGTTCCCTCAGCTCCTGTAGGTCCGCAGAATGCTGGTCGGCCAGCTCGACCGAAGCAGCCAGCCGCTTCGCGTAACCCAAAATGACGCCTAGGAAGGTCATGCTACCACGATTTCATCCGCTCCAACGAGGCACGTGTGCTCTCCCGTAACCGGGCAGATGCAGTCTGACGCTTACGGATATTCTTCAAGCGTCGGTCAATGTCGCGGAACAGCTCGGTCAACTCGGCCTCTTGCTGGCTATCAAGCGTCTCAGACTTGGCGAGGGTGGCGGTCTTTGTCATGCCGTGGAAAGTAGCAGACGGCAGCGGCAGTTGCCAATGGTGAGTCGGGCAATCTCATTGGCATCCGGCTTCAGCTGGGCGCGGGACGACCGGCGCGGGTGGAACCGTTTCAACGGTCTTGGCCCGGACACCGTAGCCAAGCCGTTGAAACGGCTCGGCTCCTCGCTGACGGGCACACCGGGCTGAAGCCAGGTGCTAATGAGAGGGGGCGGGGTCATGGTTCTGCGCTCGCTTCTGCAATTCGTCGTCGCGCGTTACGGTTCGCGAGCAGAAGCCAACTGGCAAAGCCCATCACGAACACTCCCGCCAAGGATAGCCCCACCGACGATGCGATGGTGGAGAACAGATACGGCAGCTCGAAATGAAAAGAGCCGAGGCAAAATTGTGTTGCCCACCGAATGTTACTGCCCTCTCGGTAACTCACCTCGGTTATCCAAAAATCATTTCCCAACACACTGACTTTCTCAATGACGGCGTTCCCCAGCAGCATCGTTCGTGCGCTAACCTGAAGTGGTAGCACTCCGATAAGCATCCAAAGCGCGACGAGCGCGGGCAGTTGTCGCCTAATCCACATACAACATCTCATTCGCCATGAGCAGCGCCTGCGCGTATTGCTGCCAGCGCGTCACTTCGCCCGTCGCGGGCTTGCGCAGGAAGGCCAGGGCGGCCGTGGTCTCCGTGCTCTCGGGATTGCGGCCGTAGAGGAGTTGATACGCGCGCTGGATGCTGGCGGCGTCGGACTCGCTCGCGTCCGTGGTCACGCGCTCGGCCAGCGCCTTCGCACGCTCCAGCATGAACGGGCTGTTCAGCATGAAGAGCTTTTGCGTCGGCGTGGTGGTGGCGGAGCGCTTCTCGGCGTGGACGTTTGCGTCCGGGTAATCGAACTGCATCAGCAGGTCGTTCAGCTTCAGCCGGCTGATGCGCGCATGGACCGTGCGGCGCAGGTTCTTCGCGTCGTCGAGTTCGAGCGACTTGCCGCCAGACAAGTCCAGCTCGCCCGTCACCGCCAGCACGCTGTCACGCCATTGCTCGATGGAGAGCCGACGGCGATTCATGCGCCAGAGCGATTCGTTCGCAACGTCGGCGGCGGACTTCTTCACGTCCTCGCGCGAGCTTTGGCGGTAGGTCGCGGAGAGCGCCAGCTCGCGCACGAGCGACTTCACGGACCAGCCGCCCGACATGAAGCGCACCGCGAGGTCGTCGAACAGCTCCGGGTGCGTGGGCGTCATGCCCGAGTGGCCGAAGTTGCTGGGCGTGGACACGAGCGGCTTGCTGAAGAGAACGCCCCAGACGCGGTTCACGAGCACACGCGCGGTGAGGGGGTTGTCGCGGCTCGCAATGGCTTCAGCGAGTTCGCGGCGACCACTGCCGTCGGCGAAGGGCTTCGGCTCGCCGGTGGAAAGCACTTTGAGAAAACTGCGCTCGGCCACCGCGCCCTTTTGCTCCGGGTTGCCGCGCAGGAAGATGTTCAAGTTCTGCGCCGTGCCTTCCTCGACCATGTGGACGGCGTCGGCGGGCATCTTGTCGGCCTGCACCTTGCCCTCGACGATTTTGCCGTCCGCGGTCTTGTTGACCATCTTCACGCTCGCGAAGACCCCGGCCAGCGCGTAGTAGTCGCGCTGGGTGATCGGCTCGAACTTGTGGTCGTGGCAGCGCGCGCACGCCACCGTGAGGCCAAGCGTCGCGCGCGTCACGGTGTCCACGCGGTCCTCCCACTCGTCCGCCATCACCTCGATGCGCCCGCGATTGTAATACTTCGGTCCGAGCCCGAGGAAACCCAGCGCGGCCAAGTCGTCGGGCTTCGCCGCAGGGAATTTGTCCGCCGCGAGCTGAAACTGGATGAACTGGTCGTAAGGCAAATCGCGGTTGAAGGCACCCATCACCCACTCGCGATAGCGGTAGGCGTTCGCGTAAAACATCGTCGTGTCTCCGCCGACTTGATGCGCCTGGTCCTCGGCGTAACGCGCCAGCGGCAGCCACACGCTGGCCATCCGCTCGCCAAAGCGCGGCGACGCCAGCAACCGCTCGACGAGTAGCTCGTAAGCATCCACGCGCTTGTCTGCGACGAAGGCTGCCACCTCGTCCGGCGTCGGCGGCAAGCCGGTCAAATCCAGCGTCAGCCGGCGAATTAACGTCCGCCGTTCCGCCTCGGGCGACGGCGAAAGCTTCTTCTGCTCCAGCCGCGCGAGAACGAAGTAATCCACCGGCTGCCGCGCCCACTTCGAGTTCTTCACGGCGGGCTTGGACTGCGCCTGCGGGACTTTGAAGGACCAGAACTGCCGTTCCTTGACCCAGTCAATCGTTTCGGTCTTGGCGGAAGCGGTGGGCTCCCCTGCTCCGATGCGCCCGCTCGTCGCCACGACCACGGCGAAAGTCAGCGACCCTGCGCAGTAACGAAGGAGATGCCTTGGGAAGAACGCTGGGTTCATTTCGATGTCGAGATGATCTGTCGGCTTTGAAGGGCTGATCGGCTGCCGGCAATTCTGACGCCTTGCGCAGCCTGCCTCTTCGCGCAAGTTCGGCTAGCTCGCCAGATGACGCGCCAGGAAATCAGCCAGATGCAAAGTTTCAACCTCTGCGGCACCGGCCTTGTCCAGCCCGGCGCGGATTTGGAGCAGGCAGCCCGGGTTGGTGGTTACAACGCAGGTCGCGCCGGTCGCGAGCACGTTCTCGACCTTGCGTCGTTGCAAACGCGCGGCCATGTCCGGCTCGGTCAGGTTGTAACTTCCGGCACTGCCGCAACAAACATCGCTCTCCGGCATCTCCACAAAACCTGATCCGGCCACCGCACGCACCAACAGCCGCGGCGGATGCGTAACGCGCTGCGCATGGGCCAGGTGGCAGGCATCGTGGAAAGTGACGCGCAGTCCCTCCACCGGACGGCGGAACGGATGGTGATTAAATCCGGCCGCAACCAGGAATTCGGAAAGGTCCCTGACTTTCGCGCTGAATTCGGCGGCACGCGGATCCCCGGCGAGCAAGTGGCCGTATTCCTTGAGGGTGGAACCGCAGCCAGCGGAGTTGATGACGATCGCATCCAAAGCCTCCGCGCCAAAAGCTGCGAGGTTCAGCCGGGCTGCCTCGCGGGCGGCACCCAGATTGCCGCCGTGCGCATGTAACGCACCACAGCAGCCTTGATCGGGCGGGGTGACCACGTCGTAACCTGCGAGGTTGAGCAGGCGGATGGAATGCTCGTTGGTCCGCCCAAACATCACGTTCATGACACAGCCGCGGATGAAGCCGACCCGACCGCGCCGTTTCCCAATCGCGGGCGAAACCGCCGGCAATTGTCCTTCCCGCATGTCTCCCGGGAGGAGAGCGAGGGCGTTCCGGACAAATTGCGGGAACAGATGCTCAGCTCCCGCGCGCTTAATCAGCCGCGCCGGCAGAAGCGCCAGCCTGGTCAGCGTGGCACTCGGAAAGATGCGCTCAATGAGCACCCGTCGGAGGAATTGCTGTTTGGCGGGCCGCCGATGCCGTGGCTCGAAGTAATCGCGCGTCGTTTCAAGCAGCTCACCGTAGCGAACACCGCTGGGACAGGCCGCCTCGCAGGCGCGACA
Source organism: uncultured Klebsiella sp. (assembly GCA_964591495.1). GTDB lineage: Bacteria > Verrucomicrobiota > Verrucomicrobiia > Limisphaerales > SXTU01 > SXTU01. Next base: position 19,662 of record CAZQEW010000051.1, on the reverse strand, counting down.
GCCCAGACACAGATCGATGTGCCGGACAACGGTGTCGCCTACCGGCAAGCGGCCGTTTTGGACGGCGCGCATGAGATAGATGCGCCCGCGTGGCGAGTCGTTTTCATTGCCTGTTTCCAGGTAGGTCGGGCACGCGCCAAGACAGATGCCGCAATGGATGCATGCCAGCGACTTCTGCTCGTCAAGAAAGCGTTCCTGCGGAGCAGTCATAGGGGTGACTCCGGCAGAATGTGTCGCGGGTCGAAGGTGTCCTTGAGCCGGCGCGACAGCGCGAGCGGGGCAGCCGGCTTCGGCAACGCCGCGCCTCGATGGTGGATGATGCCGTTGACGGCGCGCGCGATGAAGGGTGCGGAACCGAGCGTGGCAAGGACTTCGGGCAGCTTGCTGGGCAGCACCGATTCAGTGTGAACGGGAGCCAGTTCGGACCAGAAGAGGTGTTCGTGCTGAGCGGCATTGGGCAGCGGCTCAAACCCTGTGACGTGGGTGCGCTGCCATTCGACTTCAGTGCGGGTGCCGGCGAGCGTGAGGACGATGGTGAACTTGCCCGCCGAGAGGTTGTGAAGATCCAGCGCGACGGCCGTGATGGGCGAATCCAGCAGAGCACGGATGGTCTTCCACGCGGAAGCGAGCGACTCCAACTGCGCCGTCAGCACCAGCTCACACTCCGGCAGTGGACGGAGCTTGAACGTGGCACTGGTGATGATGCCAAGGCTGTCACGCGCCCCCACAAAGAGTTTCAGCAGGTCATATCCGGCCACGTTTTTCACTACTCTGCCGCCGGAGTGGATGGTGCGCCCATCGGCAAGCACAACTTCGATCCCAATCAGATGCTCACGGATCGTTCCAAACCCGGCACGCCGCGGGCCGAAGCGGTCCTGCGAGACCAACTCGCGGACGGTTACGCGATCAGGGTGAGGAGGATCGATTGGAAGCCACTGCCCCTTAGCCGCCAGGATGGCTTGCAGCGCGGAAAGTCTGATGCCGGCTTCTGCGGTCACGGTCATGTCTTCCGGCGTGTAGTCGCGGATGGCTGACAGGCTAGTCAGGTCCACGGCCGAGACCGGACACCGGCTGGCGTGAGCCTCGGCGAGTTGGCGCGAAAGTTCGGCAACGGTGACAGGCTGAAGCGTCATCGGTCAGGCCGTTCCCGCGGGCTGGGGAGCATCCGCGTCCAGCACTTCACGAAGGATGGTGAGGAGCTTGTCCGCTGTGTAGGGCTTGGCGATGAAGGCCTTCATGCCAAGGCTTTTCAACTCATCCATTTTGGCATCCTGATCAATGCCGCTGGTCGCGATGACCTTGATGTTCGGCTCCAGCTTCTTGAGCACCCGCATCATGGCCGGGCCGTCCATCACGGGCATCATCACGTCAGTAAGGACCAACTTCACAACGTCGCGATTCTGGGCATACACCGCGAGTGCTTCCACGCCGTCGCCGCTAGTGATCACTCGGTAACCGTTGGACTGGAGCAGGTTCTGGGCGGCGTTGAGAATGCCACTCTCATCATCCACCACGAGGATTGTCTCCCCGTTACCACGCGGCAGGGCCTTTTTTTCCGTGCGCGCTTCGGCCTTGGCGTTAGGCGTGGCGGGGAAGAAGCAGGAGAAATGGGTGCCCTTGCCAATTTCGCTGGTGACGTTGAGAAACCCGTTATGGCTCTTGATGATGGCGAGCACGGTGGAAAGCCCCAGTCCGGTGCCTTTGCCATGCTCCTTGGTGGTGAAAAAGGGATCAAAAATCTTGTCCAGAATCTCGGGGGGAATGCCGGTGCCCGTGTCCGCAACGCGCAGGACTACGTAGGGACCTTTCTTGGCCTCGGCATCAAAGCTGGCGTAGTGGTCATCAATCGTCATGTTCTCCGCGACGATGTTGATGCTGCCGCCATTGGGCATCGCATCCCGGGCGTTGATGCAGAGATTCAGCAGGACCTGATGGATGTGGGTGGGATCGCCTATGATCGGCCACAGTTCCCGACTGCTCTTGGCATGGACAGTCATGTTCTTCGGGAAAGTCTCGCGGACAATCTTCGCCATCTCGTCCACCATGTGGCGGAGGTTCACGACGACCCGCTCACCCTCCATCCCCCGGGCGAAGGCAAGCAGTTGCTTCACGATGTCAGCGCCGCGCTGTGCGCTGGTTTCTATGTTGTGAATCAGCGTTTCGGTTTCCTTCGGACCCAGTCCCTGACGCAAAAGCGGAGCCGACATCATGATCGGCGCGAGGATGTTGTTGAGGTCATGTGCCACGCCGCCGGCCAATGTCCCAATGCTTTCCATGCGCTGGGAGCGCAGGAACTGGCTTTCCAGCTTCTTCTTCTCGGTGATGTCCGTGTTGATGGCCAGGACGGCGCTGGGATGATCCTCCTCGTCGCGGACCAACGTCCAGCGAGAGCTTACGACCACCTCCTGCCCCGACTTGGTAACCTGGCGAACCTCGCCGCTCCACGACCCCTTATCGAGCAACTCCTTCTGGGCCATCTCGAAGGCTGTTACATCGCGGTAGAGGAGTTCGGTGACCTGGCGGCCCTTGATCTCCTCTGCCGTCCACCCAAACAAACGTTCAGCACCCTTGTTCCAGAACGTGACCCAATGTCCCAGGTCACGCACGATGATGGCGTCCTGCGCCAGGTCAATGAGCTTGGCTTGCTCAAGGATTCGCCGTTCCGCCTTTTTGCGCTCCGTGATGTCCCGGAAGCTCCAAACGCGTCCGACGATCTGGTCACCAACGCGTTGCGGCTGGGAATAGCGCTCGAAAATCCGCCCGTCCACGAACTCGATGAGGTCGTAGCTCGCAGCCTCCGGGGTATTGTTGAGTTCACGGAACTTTTTGTTGAACCCATCGGGATCCTTAATCTGCCAGAGCACCGCATTGAGCATGTCCTCGTAGTGCTTCGAGTCTATGAGCGAGGGCGGTAGATTCCAGATGGCGAGGAACTTCTTGTTGTAGCCGGCCATCCGCCCCTCCTGGCTGATCACCAGAATGCCGTCCGCGGTGGAGTCGAGCGTGGCCTGGGTAAGGGCAACCGAGCGCTGCAACTGGGCGGTCCGTTCGGAGACGAGCGTCTCCATGTTGCGCATCTGTGAACGGGCCTGCCGCGCCAGAGTCCACTTCTCCGTGAGGGCGACCACGAGCTGGCTTACCTCAACGTTGTCAAACGGCTTCTTGAGAATCAGCAGCCGGTCGTTCCGCCCCAGCTTGGTGACCATTTCCTCCCAAGAGTAATCCGAATAAGCGGTGCATATGACACACTGGAGCTGGGGATCAGCCTGCCACAGCCGGGTGATGGTTTCGATGCCATCCCAGCCCGGCGGCATTCGCACGTCCACGAAGGCAAGGCTGTAGGGCTGGTTGGCTTGGACGGAGGCCGTTACGAGGGTGAGCGCCTCCTGTCCCTGATACGCCGAGTCCATCGCATACTCGACCTTCGTCTCATTTGGCAGTTCATCCCCGAACAGCGCCGCTTCCGCAGCGCTCAGATCCGCCACCGACGCAGAGGCAGGACAAAGGATCTTGCGGAAATCTTCGTGGATCGCCCGATTGTCGTCGATGACCAGGATGCGGTGCATGAAAGCAGGTGGTTGGTGCGTGGAGCGATGCTTAAGCCTTGGCTTCGGAAGGCCGCATGGGGATTTCCAGGGTAAAAGTGGCGCCCTTGCCGAGCCCGTCACTGCGGGCGGTCAGACTGCCTCCCATTTCCTTGGCGGCCAAAGCGCCATGGTGCAAACCGAATCCGTGTCCCTCCGGTTTGGTGGTAAACCCATGCTGAAAAAGCCGGGCCATGCTCTCCGGGGAAATCCCCGAGCCGGTGTCCTCCACGGAAATGCGGACCAAGTCGTTGCCGTTGAGAGCGATGCGCACGGTTAGAGTTTTGTCCTTCACTTCAGGCTTGTCGAGCGCGTGCTTGGCGTTGGTGAGCAGGTTCACGAGGATTTGCATCACCTTATGCCGCTCCAAGGTGGCTGTTGGCTTGGCCTCAAACTCGCGCTTCACCCGAATCTCGTGCCGCGTGAAGGATATGGCGTTGAGCCGCAGCGCGTCCTCCACCACGTCCACTACCGACATCGTCTCGTGGATACCCGTGACCTTCGCGTAGTTCTGCTGCATGGCGATGATGGTCTTTACATGCTCAACGCTCTGCCCAAGCGAATCCAATTCCTTGAGCACCCGGGCCTGCTCCTCCTGCAAATGTCCGGCGAGCGTCTTCAAAAAGGCGGGCACCTGCTTGCCTTTTGGATCGCTGGTCAGAAACTCGCCAAGCCGGGACTCGTGCTCCATGAGCAAATTCGCCACGCGGTCTACGTTGCCCACCTTGGACTTGCGGATGCTTTCCGAGACGAGCGAGGCCGATACGTTCACGCTGTTGAGCACGTTGCCCACGTTATGCAGAACGCCTGTGGCGATTTCCGCCATGCCCGCACGACGGGCGGTGTCCACCAGCTCGTGGTGCGCACGGTCCAAAGCCTCCGCGTCAGCATTCATGCGACGTGTGACGCGCTGGCCGTAAATGACGGTGCTGATCAGCATCACAAGCACCAGCCCGGCCACGACGTATTCAAGGCGCCGCAGGCGTGAAAACTCGTCCAGTTGTTTGTCAAATATGCGTGCCTGGATGCCGCCAACCTTTAGCCGAAGCTCCGAAAGCACGGACATGATGCCGGCATATTCCCGGTTCACGCTGACCAGCCTTCGGGCAGCTTCTTCAGGCTTGTCGGTGGGGAGGCGGTCAAAAAACTCCTCGGCTGTCTGAACCATGCCATCGACCGCAACACGCAGCTTGTCAAACTCACCGACCAGTTTACGGCTGTCCTCGGTTTCAATCGTCACGATTGCTTCGCCGCGCTTGGCACGCAGATTGTTCATGAAGGTGGTGTAGACGGCGCGCATTTCGGCCCGTTGCTTTCCAACGTCCCCGGACACGAAGGCCGTGTTGCATCTCACCTGCACGGCCTGAGCGGTATTGATGAGGTCACTGTAATCACGCAAGCGCCGCTCCCAGACCGAGCTCACTTCGACGCTGCGCGAGAAGGCCTCCTGCATCTGGTGATTCAGGCGCAGCGTGAATCCAACGGTGAGAATGTTGAAGGCTGCGAGCGCGTAGTAGAGCAGATGCCACTGGTGCCGCTGTTTGGCCGGCCGACCGTTCCTGGCCGCCAGCGTGGGATTGGGTGGTTTGGATTCAGCCATTTTCATCAATTGCGATTGGCTGTGACGCCAGCCAAGACTTCGCGAAGTGTGTGTAAAAGTTTCTCAGCAGTGAAGGGCTTGGTGAGGAAGAACCGCACGCCCAACGCCCGCAGTTCATCAAACTTTGCGTCGTGCTCCAAGCCGCTGGCCGCCAGCATCAATATGTCTGGATCAATCCGTTTGACGACCCTTGTCAAGGCCAGCCCATCCATCACCGGCATCATGACGTCCGTCATGATGAGCCGAACTTCCGAGCGGTGCCTGGAAAACAGCGTCAGCGCCTCGGCTCCGTCTGCTGCCGATATCACTTTGTAGTTGTGCCGCTCCAACAATCTGCAGGTCGCAGCAAGAATACCGGCCTCATCGTCCACCACGAGGATGGTCTCACCTGTGCCAACCGGTAAGGGTTCTCGGACCGATTCCGCCGCCGCCGCCGCCGCGTTCGGCACCGCCGGCAAAAGAATGTTGAACGAGGTGCCCTTCCCGACCTCGCTGTAAACATGGATTATGCCGCCGTAGCCTTTAACAATCCCCATCACCGTGGCAAGCCCCAGGCCCGTGCCCTTGCCGACCTCCTTGGTGGTAAAAAATGGATCGAAAATCTTGTCGAGGATCTCTTTGGGAATACCCGTTCCACTGTCCGTGACGCGGATGCTGACAAAAGGTCCGTGCTTCGCATCCTGATCCTGCAAAATGTAGTGCTCGTCGAGCTGGATGTTTTCGGCAACGACCTTGAGATTGCCTCCGTTGGGCATGGCGTCGCGTGCATTGATGCAGAGGTTGAGCAGAATCTGGTGGACGTGCGTGGGGTCGCCCATGATGGGCCAAAGTCCATCGGCCACCTCGGCCCCAAGCGCGATGTTTTTGGGAAAGGTTTCCCGGGCGATCTTGATCATCTCCTTGATGATGTGCCGCACCTGCACCACCACGCGCTCACCCTCGACCCCTCGGCCGAACGCGAGCAACTGCTTCACGATGTCGCTGCCGCGCTGCGCGTTGGTCTCGATGGTGTCCAACAGTCGCTCCCGGTCCTCGGCCGGGAGTTCGCTCATGCGCAACAGCGGAGCGGACATCATGATTGGGGACAAAATGTTGTTGAGATCATGCGCCACGCCACCGGCAAGCGTGCCGATGCTTTCCATGCGCTGCGCACGGAGAAACTGGCTCTCCAGGCGCTTTTTCTCGGTGATGTCGGTGTTCAGCACCAGCACTGACGAAGGCCGGCCCGTTTCGTCGCGAACGAGTGTCCATCGGCTGGCGACCGTCACTTCACGTCCATCGCGCGCCCATTGTCGCAGTTCTCCACTCCACTCGCCCTTGTCCAAAAGCTCTGCTTGGGCTGCTTCAAATGACTCGGTGTCCTTAAATAACAGTTCCGTCACCCGGCGCCCCCGAGCCTCTTCGGCAGTCCAGCCATAGATGCGCTCGGCCCCGCGGTTCCAATACAGAACTTCATGGTCAAGGTTTCGCACCACGATGGCGTCGCCGGCCAGATCCAGCAGCCGGGCCTGCGCCTGAATCTGCTTGGCGCTATCGCGCAGGGCGACGTCTGCCCGTTTGCGCTCCGTAATGTCAGAGGTGATGCCGTCAGCCACGAGCTGGCCGTCCTTCTCGTAAATGGCCGATGACCGCAACAACAACCATGCCTGCCGGCCGTCCTTGCGCTCATAGCGGCATTCCACCTCGAAGCGCTGCTGACGCTCGAACAGCGAACGCCACGCCTCCTGCACCCGCGGCAGGTCATCCGGATGCACCCGCCCCAGCCCCCACTGAGTCCCTTGGAGCCGGAGCTCCTCCGCGCTGTAGCCGTAGATGCGTTCGGCGTTGCCGCTGATGAAAAGGACTTCGCCGCCCGCGTTGACCGTCCAAACCGCGTCCGGAATGTGGTTAACCAATGAACGGAACTTTTCTTCGTTGAGGCGCAGAGCCTCGACGGCCTGCCGCCGTTCAGTCATGTCTCGCGTGACCATCCCATAGCCGCGCAGCTTTCCGTCCGCCCGACGCAGGGCAGTGATGACCACATTGGCCCAAAAGACCGTCCCGCCCTTCTGCAGACGCCAGTCCTCATCCTCGAACTGCCCCATTTCCTCGGCCAGCCGCAGATCCAGCTCAGGTTTGCCGAGTTCGACGTCGCTGGGCGGATAGAGCCGTGCCACATGCTGGCCGGTCATTTCTGCCGCCACATAGCCAAACAAGTTTTGTGCGCCGCTGTTCCAAGTCGTCACGCAAGCGTTGGTGTCCAGCGTGATGATCGCGTAGCCCCTAACCTCTTCCACCAGCAAACGAAACCGCTCATCGCTCTCGCGCAATGCCTCTTCGGTCAGCTTGCGTTCAATGGCGGTCGCGAGAGTGCTCGCCAGGGCTTCGAGAAACTGAAGGGCGCCGGTGGAGAAAGCGCCCGCCCGCCGGGCATGCACTCCCAGCACACCAAACCTTCGCCCGCGCAAATTCAGCGGCACCGTCAAGCTGCTACCGACGTTGTGCTGCCGCAGGAGAGCCGATGCCTGTAGTCGCGTTTCAACTGCCCAATCGTCGACGAGAACTGAAACCCCACCGCGCCAAGTGGCCCCGGCCTGAGATTCCTCGGTTGCGGCCAGACGGATGCCACCGACGCAGCCCGGTTGCCACCCGTAGCCCGCACTGAGGAGGAAGGCGTCCTCCTTGGGCGTCAGCTCCAGCACCTCGCAAAACTCGGCACCCAACGCCTTGGCAACCCGATCGGCAGCGCCGGCGAGAAGTTCCTCGAGCTCACGGCCTACCAACACCCACTGGCCGAACTTGGCCAGGTCTTCCTGATGCCGCGCCATCGCTGACACTTCCTGGCGCAGCTTTTCCTCCGTCTCGCGGACCACACGATCAATGCTGGTGCAAAGCTGATGCAAGCTGGTCCCACCCAAATAGTCCGCCGCTCCAGCCCGCCGGGCAGCCGCAGCCGCGGCTTCATCTGATTGGTCCGAGACGAAGATCACCGGAGTGTTCCCGCCAGTTTGTCGGCAGTGTGCAAGGACCGCCATGAAGTTGAGGGCGGACAATTCGGCGCGGCATATGATGACCGCCCAACCACCTCGCTGAAGTGCGGACTTAAACGACTCCTCGGTTGCCACCCGCTCCGCGGTCAGCAAGGAATTACCCCGGCGCAACTCCACGAGCACGGACTCCGCCCGGGCATCGTCGTCGTCCACCAGCAACACGCGGAGCGGCGTGGCCATTCAACGCCTTCCCCCCCGAAGGCGGGCCGTGGGACGGCAGCGTTGGGTTAACAAAGCGGACACGGGAGTTAGCGTAGTGAAAGGCTGCCCAGACCGCAATTCTCATTCGCCTCCGGCAAGTCCGGAAGGTTTGCCTCCGCGCTACTGGCCCCGGACGGCCCTCGCCAACTGCGCTCCCAGCTCTTCGGGCGCAGAGACACTGCCCCGTGCCTCCGCACGTTTGGCCGTGCCATCAAGAAACGAAACCACCCGCATGCGGAGCTGATGCCCCAGCACCTCGGCATAAGCCGCGACCGGGCTGGAACAGCCGCCCCCCATTGCGCGCAGAAAGGCGCGCTCGGCTCGGACGCAGCAATGGGTGTTGCCATGGTTAAGCTGGTCCAACACGGCGGTGACGCGGTCGTTGCCCGCCCGCACTTCGATCCCCACCGCCGCCTGTCCCACTGCAGGCAGCATTTCCTCCGGCTCCAAGCGCACGGCCAGCAAGCCCTTGGGCACTCCATCGCCGAGCAAATCACCCCGGGGGCCGATGAAAAACTTCAGCCGCTCCAAGCCGGCGGCAGCCAGTAGAATGGCATCGAAGTCGGAACGTTCCGCCAGCTTCTGGAGGCGGGTGGGCACATTGCCACGCAGTTCGACTACCTGAACCTCCGGCCGGGCCGCGAGCAAGAGTGCCCGCCGGCGCGTGCTGCTGGTCGCCACGATGGCCCCCGCGGGGAGCTTGGCCAGGGTGAGCTTCCGCGCGAAACCTCGCCGCTCCCGCTGGCCAGGAATCCAGTCCACCGGCTGCCGGGCAGCCTCGGAGAGCGCGGCGCGCACGACCACTTCATCGCGGTAAATCAGGACATCCCGCACATCGGCGCGCTTGCCCACCGCCCCAAGCACGAGGCCGGGCGGGAGTTCGGTCGGCAAATCCTTCAAACTGTGCACCGCAAGATCCGCCTCACCGTTGAGCAGGGCGACTTCCAGCTCCTTGGTAAACAGCCCCTTGGGCAAGGATGCATCAGGGTTGGCCAGCGAGGCGGTCTGCAGCTTGTCTCCGGTGGTCTTGATGATGCTCAACTCGAAGCCCAGCCGGGGAAAAGCCTCCCGGCATTGGGCGAGAACGGCGTTGGCTTGGGCGAGCGCCAGCGCACTGCCGCGCGTGGCGATGATGATGGGTTTCTGGTTCAAAGGTGCAGATCTCCTTTTAAAATTCTCAAGGTCACCCCTGCTGGCCGAAGGCAAACTTCGAATCCGCACCGGGCAATGGACGCTGTGGCGCGGTCAGCACGGCTTGTGCTTTCTCGCGGATGATGTTTTCGCAGGTAGCCAGCTCCTCACGCCGCAGCTTCATGTAGTCGTCAGCGATGGTCTGAAGATCGTCCACGTTGTAGAGGTAAACATCGTCGAGGAAGTTTACCTCCGGCTCGATGTCACGCGGGACGGCGATATCGATGAGCAGCAGCGGACGCGCATGCCGCAATGCCAGCAGTGGCGCGAGCTTCTGCCGCGTGAGCACGTAGTGCGGCGCGCTGGTGCTGCTGATGATGATGTCAATGCCGGCAAACTCCCGATGCCATTCGTCGAACTGAACCGCCCTGCCACCGAGTTCCTTTGCCAAGGCCTCGGCGCGGTCGTGTGACCGGTTTGAGACGATGACGCTATGCGCGCCGCGGCTGAGCAGCGCCCGGGCCGTCTTCTCGCTTGTGTCGCCCGCCCCGATCACCATCACGGTGCGGGTGGCCAGAGTGTCAAAAATCTTTTCGGCAAGTTCCACCGCAACCGATGCCACCGACACGCTGCCTCGCTGGATGTTGGTCTCCGTCCGGATCTTCTTGGCCACGTTGAAGGCGGCTTGGAAAGCCTTGTTGAGGCGCCGACCAGTATGCTGGTGCTTCAGGGCCAGGTCGTAGGCCTGCTTGAGCTGGCCCAAAATCTCCGTCTCCCCCAGCACCATCGAATCCAGGCCGGCGGCCACCTTGAAGAGATGTTCCACGCTGTGCGGTTCGACCAGTTCGTAAAGTTCCCCACCCAGCGGCTCGGCATGATTATGGTGGGTGGTGAGGAAGCGCCGCACCTCCGTCAGCGCGGCGCGTGGCTCGCCGGTCGTCGCCGCATAGATTTCGACGCGGTTGCAGGTGGAGAGGATGACCGCTTCTTCGACCACACCCGAGGCGCGGAGCCGTGCGGTGGCGTCAGCTAGGGTCGCTTCGGCGAACGCAAACCGTTCCCGCACTGTGACTGGTGCGGTGTGATGGCTCAGGCCGAGGGCGACAATGGACATCAGATGGGCAAAAGTTAAGGGATGTCCAACAACCTTCCGAAAGGGCGTGAATGGTCATGCCTGAGGCCTTGAAGACCAGAGCCTCGCTTGTTCGGATCACATCTGCTCATGGGTTGTGAATGCCCGACAGCAGGTTAAATCCCCAAAAGGTCAGCAGCACGAAAGCGAACCCGCCCACGGCACCCCAAGCAAACTTGCGCCCCCCCGGCGCGAAGCGCCAGTGCGCCACCAGCAGGCCCGTGTAGAGCATCAGCACAAACAGCGACCAGAGCACTTTCGGATCTCCGAGCGGATTGATCGCCTGCGCCTTTTGCAACAGAAACGGCGAGAGCGACAAGCCTCCGGCCAGCAGCACCACGCCCGAGACGAGAAATCGCCCGATGACCAATTCCAGCCCCTGTATTGAAGGCAGGGTGGAGACCAAGGCGCGCAGCTTGTGGAACTTAAGGTCGTGCTCCTGAGTCAGATACATCACACCGGCGGCGGAGCCGAGCCCGAAGGCCCCGTAGGCCAGAAGAATGAGCGCAACATGGAGACTCACCAACCCGCCGGAGAAATCAGGCCGCGGCCCCTTTACATCAAGTGCGGGCATCAGGGCGAAGACGCCCATGCCAAACAAAACTGGCGACAGGAAGGCCCCGAGAAAACGCAGCCGGTGCCATGCCCCGATGACCAAGTAGGCCGCCACGATGGTCCACGCACTGAACATGGTGGCCTCGAAGAGATTGTTTACCGGGCAGCGCTCCAAGCTGAAGCCGCGCTTGGCCATTGCCACCGTGTGCAGCAAGGCCGCGCCCAATAGCAGCAGGTATTGCCAACGCGAGTCCTGCCGGAAACCGCGACGCCAGATGAAAAAAGACCAGGTCGCGCTGGCTCCGTAGAGCAGCACGGCCAGTGCGAAGAACGCGCGGTCAGATAGCATCGCAGAACGAACTTATGACGGAAGGCTGCCGGTTCAACAAGCCCCAAGCATGTTGGCGGACGCCGGGCGATGATGCCACCGCCCGTTCAACCCGTATGCCAAGTCATGCCCCCAACCTTTGCCAACCCCGCCCCTCATGGCCAAAGCGAAACTTCTCTCGATGGATTATCTCGGCGAGGATTTCGAGCGATTCAACGAGCCGCGGGCCCGGCCGGTTGAAAAAAGCGCTTCCGTCACAGAGAAACACGCGACCTTGGCGCACTGCCTTGAGCTCAGCCCAGCCCGCCCTGCTCGACAATGCGGCGAGCTCAGCGCGGGTGCGGGTGAGGTCGAAGCCGCACGGCATGGCCACGATTATGTCCGGATCGGCGGCACGGAGATCCTCCCATTTGAGCCGGCCGGTGTGCTTGCCCGGCTCGCCGAAGAGACAGCGGCCACCGGCCAAGTCCACCAGTTCTGGCACCCAGTTTCCCGCCCCCATCAGCGGATCCAGCCACTCAAGACAGGCCACCGTGGGGCGTCCGAGCATGCAGGCCTTTTCGATCACATCCACGCAGCGATTCTTGAGCGTGCGCAGCACTTCCCTGCCCCGCTCCGCCACGCCCATCACGGCAGCCAAGCGCCGGATGTCCTCCCACACATCGGCCAGGCGGTGCGGCGTCAGTGAGAGGATCTGCGGCGGCGTGCCCGGCCAATGGGCAAGCGCTTTCACCACTTCAGTCTCGCTCGTGGCACAGACATCGCATTGCGCCTGGGTAAGAATGAGAGTGGGGCGCAATTCCAGGATCAAACGCGGGTTCAGTCGGTAGATGGAAAGTGAAGCGGCCAGCAGATTGTGAATCTGCTCGTCGATCGCGCGGCTGCTCGCGTGAGCTAGCAGCTTGGACTCCGTGCAGATCGGCAAGCTCGAGACTTCGGCTGGAAAATCGCATTCATGCGAGCGCCCCACCAGTTGCGCACCGCAGCCCAGCGCACACACCATTTCGGTAGCGCTTGGCAGAAGGGAGACAATGCGTTGGCTCATCAGTTAGCTTACGCAGAATACAAACGCCTGCGCAGGCTTCCCAGTGGTATTTCCATCGCTACAATGAGGGGAGATTTGCAGATGAGCCACCCTCAAGCCATTGATGCCACCAACGCATTGGGGCGGCGGAGCTTTTTAAAGCGCGGCGCAATGGGCATGGCCAGTGCGATGACAGCATGCGCTCAGGCGGCCATACCATTTGGCAAAGCTCGGGTGGCCATCACGCTCGACCTGGAGATGTCGCGCAACTTTCCGACGTGGGAACAAACTCGGTGGGACTATGAAAAGGGGAACCTTGATGACGCGACGAAGCGCTATGCAGTCGAGGTCGGACGGCGGGTGAAGGCCCGCGGTGGCGTGGTGCATTTCTTTCTCGTGGGCGCAGCCCTTGAGCAGGAAGACGTGGACTGGTTGAAGACGCTGCTGGCCGATGGCCACCGGGTTGGCAACCACACCTACGACCATGTAAACGTTAAGGCTGCCCGGCCGGAGCAGATCCAGTTCCGGTTTCAGCGCTCGCCCTGGCTGATCGCAGGGAAGGAACCGGCAACCGTCGTCCGTGACAACATCCGGTTGTGCAGTGAAGCCTTGAAGACGAGGCTGGGAGTAGCGCCGGCCGGCTTCCGCACCCCCGGCGGCTTCGGCAATGGCCTGGCCGATGCGCCCCAGGTCCAGCAGATGCTGGGCGAACTGGGCTTTAAGTGGTGCAGTTCCAAGTATCCCGCCCATGTCAGCCCGACGGCGGGAGTTGAACCCGATGCGGCGATGGTGGCCAGTCTGGTTTCGGCCCAAGCACACGCCCAGCCGTTCCGTTACCCCAGCGGGCTCGTGGAGATTCCCATGAGCCCGATCAGCGATATCGGCGCGTTCCGCACGGGGCGATGGAAGCTCGAATGGTTTCTGCGGGTGACCCGCGCCGCGTTGGAGCATTGTCTCGATCACGGGCTGGTGTTCGATTTCCTCGCCCATCCGAGTTGTCTCGGCGTGGTGGACCCGGAATGTCGGACGGTGCAGATGATCTGCGATCTTGTCGCCGCACGGCGTGAGCGCGCGGCTTTGACCGACTTGGATGCCGTAGCAAAGTCGGTGGGCTGACCGGTCCTTTGCTCGACACTCCGGCCTCAGGCTACACGAACCGCGCAAACAGATCTTCCCTCGGCCATTCCTTGACCGCGTCCGCCGCGCGGTGCAACGCGGGATCAATCTCCCCGTCCAGTTTCCGGTCCTTGCTGCGCTGGTTGAACAGGGCCGCCCAAGCCAGCCCATCCCAACGCCGCACCAACAGCGTGTAGGTCCCCGGCAGGCTGCCGGTATGCCAGTAGTTCACCCGGCCAGCCGCCGCATTTACCGGGCGCGCCATGAAGCCGCAGCTGTAATAGGTTTCCTTGAGCGTGCCGTCTTCCGCCCGCGAGACCGGTGCCGGCGGCGGCGCGTGCAGCTCGCGCCACGTTCCGGGCTTGAGCAACGGGCAACTGGCCGGGTCGCGCAGCGCAGCCGCCAGCCGGGCAAGATCAACCGCGCTGCCCAGCCAACCGCCGTGGGCATCCATCGCCTCCAGATTGAAGCCGCCATAGGGCCAAGGAACTTGGGCTGGCGTTCCAGCGAACACGCTTTCAGTCAGCTCGGCTTCGGGCATGTAGTAGCGGACTTCTTCCGTTGCGCGACCGGCTTCCAGTGAACGACCCAACCGCATGGCTTTGATCCCCGCCGGGGAAAGCACCGCCTCCTTCACGAACTGCTCATAGGGCTTTCCGGTGACTCGCTCGATGACGCGGCCGAGCACGCAATAACCGAAGTTCGAGTAGGCGTAGCGCGTGCCGGGCTCAAAATCGAGCGGTTGGCCGAGCATGTAGCGGATCACGGCCTCAGCCCCGGCCGGTGCAGGCTGCTTCACGGCCTCGGCGATGAGCTTTGGCCGGAACATCGGGTCGAAGCTCTTGTCACGGTCCCAGCCTCCGGTGTGTTGGAGGCACTGACGGATGGTAATCTCGCGCAGCCGCAGGTCCGATTTCGCCCCGGGCAAAGGCTTCTGCGTGATGAGGTCGAAAGCCCGGTCATCGAGCTTGAGCCTGCCCTGCTCGACGAGCTGGAGCACGGCGATGCCCGTGACCGGTTTGGAAATGCTGGCAATCCGGAAGATCGAGGTCGGCGCAACGGGCTGTTCGCGATCCCGATCTGCACAGCCGTAGCCGCGGGCGTGAACGAGCCGGCCATCCTTCACCACCGCCAACGCGCCGCCGGGCATGCCGCGGGCAGCGATGAACTGCTCCATCGCCTGGTCAAAGCTGGCCAGCGAAAAACCGTCTGCCGCAGCAAGCCGGCGGGGAACTCCGCTGACGGCAACGGTGGTGGCGGCAAGAAATCGGCGGCGGTGCATGACAGTGGTGTGGGCGATGCCGCGCCGACTGGCAAGCGAGAACCGAGCCTGCTGCCGTTCAATGACGCTGGCTCGCAGAACCTAGACTCCCACCTGCGGACACCAAGCCCGCAGCTCGCAGCCCTCGCAGTCCGGCTTGCGCGCCCCGCACCGGCGTCGCCCATGCCATATCAGCCAGTGACTCAGCATGGCCCACTGCGCCTGCGGCACGAGCTTCATCAACGCCTGCTCGACCTTCTCCGGGGCTGTCTCCCGCGTCAGCCCAAGCCGGACGGCCAGCCGCCCGACGTGCGTGTCCACCACCACCCCGACGTTGATGGCAAAGGCGTTTCCCAACACCACGTTCGCGGTCTTGCGGCCCACGCCGGCCAGCTCGATAAGTGCCTCCATCGTGCGCGGCACCTCGCCGCCGTGGCGGTCAATCAACACCCGACAGCATGCCTGGATGTTCTTCGCCTTGTTGCGATACAGGCCAATGCGCCGGATGTCGGCGGCGAACTCCTCCGGCGGCGCACCAGCGTAATCCTGGGCCGTGCGATATTTCCGAAACAGATCGGCCGTCACGAGGTTGACCTGTTTGTCGGTGCATTGAGCCGACAGGATGGTGGCAACAAGCAGCTCCAGCGGGTTCGAGTAATTCAGCTCGCAATGCGCGTCAGGATAGACGTGCTGGAGCGCGACGAGGATCTTGGCCACGCGCGCGGCTTTTGCTTCGAGGGATTCGCGCGCCATGAGCTGCCAAGCCTGCGCCTAATAGTCGTAAAGCCCGCTGTCGTGGGAGTAGCCGCCGCCGGCTCCGCCGGGACCGCCTTCGCCACCCATGAGGTCGCCGAGCACGTCGCCCATGTCGGCCTCGATCTTCTCCGGGTCCTCGCCGGCTTCGAGGCGTTTGATGGCGATGTCGAGTTCCTTGGGCATGGTGCCGGGCGGCATGATGTCCTTCATCTTCCGCATCATGTGCGCCATGTGCTTGGGGTTGTTTTCGTCGAGGTGCTCCATGTCGCGCTCCATCTCGCGCATGGCTTTCTCAATTCGCGGGTCGTCCATGTCGGGCATGGGCGGACCGTCATCCGCGCCCTCGGGCTTGGCGGCGGGTTCCTTCAAACCCTTGGTCATCGCGAAGCGGCTCATCTGCTTGCGCATCTTCCTGTTGCCGCACTTGGGGCAGACCGGCGTGCGGTCAGGATTGATGCGCTTGGAGAGGAAGTTGAAAATCACCCGGCACTTCGGGCAGGCGAACTCGTAGATGGGCATAGTGTGGAGCGGCTCTTATGCCACAGATAGACACAGATGAAACGCAGATGGGAACAAACTGTAAAAGTCCGGCGCTAGGGCTGTCTGTGGTTCTTCTGTGTTCATCTGTGGCAGAAAGCAGAAGCCCCGGCCTTGCGATCGGGGCTTCGCGCGGGATTGTAAATGCTGCTATTTCATCCGGTCGAAGTTCTTCTGCAGGATTTGCCAGTCCTTCAGGGCGGCGAACTTCTCGCGGTTCGTGCCGATGATCTTCGCCTCGTTGGCGTTCTTGGTGGCACGGTTAACTTTGTAGAAGATGCCAAACTTGCCGGGCATCAGGTCCTCAGCGAGCTTGTAGGCGGCATACTCGTCGGTGACGTCGTGGTCCTCAGGCACGAGCGGGAACTGGCCGCCCTTGCGCGGGTTCGCGCCGTCGAAGGCACCGGGATAAAACTCGACGCATTCGCTGAGGCACTCAATGAAGCTGAAGCCGTCATGGTCCATGGCGGCTTCCATCATCTGGAGCACGTGGTTCGGATTCGTGTGGGTGGTGCGGGCCACAAAGGTTGCGCCGGCGGCGATCGCCTGCTTCATCGGGTTGATGGGCCGGTCGCCGCTGCCCCAGGTGTCCGTCTTGGACTTGTAGCCAATCGGCGAAGTGGGCGAGGTCTGATTCTTGGTCAGGCCGTAAACGTTGTTGTCCATCACGCAGTAGGTCATCTTCACGTTCTTGCGGGCCGTGTGCGTGAAATGATTGCCCCCGATGGAGAAGGCGTCACCGTCGCCGCCGAAGACGAAGACATGCAGGTCCGGCCGTGAGAGGGAAACGCCCGTGGCGAAGGGCAGCGCGCGGCCGTGGATGAAGTGCGCGCCGTGCGCCTGCACAAAGTAAGGGAAGCGGCTGGAACAGCCGATGCCCGCCACGGTCGTGATCTTCTCGTGGTGCATCTTGCGCTTCTCGATGAGCTTGAAGTAGAGCGCGAGGACGGAGAAGTCACCGCAGCCGGGGCACCACGTCGGGTGGTCGGCCGCGATGTCCTTCTTCATCAGCGGCTTGCGGTCGGCATCGGTGAGCGGCGGCACGGCACCGACGTTTAGGCTGCCGGTGCGGGTGAGGGTTTCAGAGGGGAAGGCGAGGGTCGTCATAGCGTGAAGGTAAATGGTTCAGCGAGAGTGATTACTTGGTGATGGTCTTCACCCGATCCAGGATTTCGCGGACTTTCCAGGTCAGGCCGTCCACCTTGGTGATGGCTCGGATCTTGTTGTCGCAATAGCGCGCGCGGAGCAGCGCGGCGAGCTGGCCGTAGCCGTAGAGACCTTCGTCGTTCAGCTCGACCACGAGCACGTGGCGGAAGGCTTCGAAAATCTTCTCCAAGCCGTTGGGCATGGGGTTGAGATACTTGATGTGCAATGACGAGACGGCGTCGCCGGCGGCGCGCGCCTGCTTCACGGCCTCCTCCACGGGTCCCTTGCTGGAACCCCAGCTGACGAGCAGCACCTGGCCTTCCGACGGGCCAAACACCGTCGGAGTGGGCAGGTCCGCACCAAGTTTCTTGAGCTTGTTGCGGCGCTTGGCGGTCATCTGCAAATGCAGCTTCGGCGAGCCGGTCGGGTGGCCGAGTTCGTCGTGCTCAAGGCCGGTGACAATGGGGTATTTGCCGCTGGCCACCCGGGTGCCGGGAGCAAGGTGCCGCGTGATGCCGTCCGGTGCGGCCAGGTCGTAGGGCTTGTGGTCGGCGACCGGCGTGAAGTCGGGCTTGATGTCCTGACAAACCTTTTCCAGCTCCGGCATCTTGAAGGCCTCGATGCGCGTGGCAATGCCCTGGTCCGTAAGGATGATGACCGGCGTGCTGTATTTGCGCGCGATGTTCACGGCCTCGATCGCCGTGTAGAAGCAGTCTTCCACGCTGCTCGGCGCAATGACCACGCGGGGCGAATCACCGTGACCACCGAAGCACGCGATGTTCAGGTCGGATTGCTCGACGTTGGTCGGCATGCCCGTGCTGGGGCCGCCACGCTGCACGTCCACGACCACCAGCGGCACTTCCGCCATGACCGCCCAGCCGATGGCTTCGGTCTTCAGCGCGATGCCCGGGCCGGAGGAACCCGTCACCGCCACCCGGCCGCCCCAGCTTGCGCCGATGGCCATCGACACGGAGGCAATCTCGTCTTCGCACTGGATGAACATGCCGCCGTATTTGTGCAGCTCCTTGCGGAGCAGTTCCATGATGTCCGACCACGGCGTGATGGGATAACCCGCGCCGAACCGCACGCCGGCGGCGATGAGCCCAAACGCGAGGGCTTCGTTGCCGCCCATGACGATCTGGTTGTGACCCACGTTCTCGCCGGGCTTGAACTTGAACAGTTCCGTGGCGGACGCGAGCGTGTGGCTGTAGCCCGCATTGAACGCGGTGACGGCCGTCTCGGCGACCTTGGGATCCTTGCCCGCGAACCGTTCCTGGAGCAGGCGGTGCAGCTTGGGCACATCGAGGTTGAACATCTTCGCGATCAATCCGAGCGCGTAAACGTTCTTGCCCTTGTCGCGGCCGGTGCCGCCGATGGCTTCGACCACGAGGCTCGAGATCGGCAGGCCGATGTGGCGATACTTGGTCTCGTTCTCGGGCTTGATCTCCTTCACATGGTCGGAGTCATAGAGCACGATGCCGCCCTTTTTAAGCGAGCCGAGGTGACCTTCGTAGCTGTGCTGGTAGAACGCCAGCAGCACATCCGCCTCGTCGCCGGCGCTCAACACTTCCCCGGAGCCGATGCGCACCTGGAAGATCGAGGGCCCGCCGGAGATTGTGGACGGAATGGTCATGAAGGTCATGACCTCCTGCTCGCTGCGGCCGGCGAGCCGCGCGAGGAAGCCACCGATGGCCTGAATGCCGTCCTGTGAATTGCCCGCGATCCGGATGACGGCCTCGGAGATTTGCGCGGCCGAGGGGGTGCCACCGGCTTGGGCGGCAGCAGTAGTAGTATCACTCATTTTGAGAAATCGTTTTGCTCGACGTGTCTGGTTGGGAGACGAAATCACCCGCTTGGCTGCGGGTGGACGCTCACTTCAATTTGCCCGTGACACTAGCACTGACGGGGGGGGTGTCAATTGCCGAGGGACGGGAATTAGGTCCGTTAAAACAACTGGCCGGATACTTAAGCCAGCCCAGGCGCTCCGTTGATCAAGTTTCCCCTTGCGCCCGCCCCTGCCCTGCCCAAATCTCCGCGCCGCTTTATGAACTATCGCATCGCCGACCGCGCCAAAGTCCTGTCTCCGTCCCTCACCCTGGCCATTGATTCCAAGGCCAAGGCGATGAAGGCCGAGGGCATTGACGTGGTGGGCTTCGGCGCGGGCGAACCGGACTTCGACACGCCGCAGCACATCAAGGACGCCGCCGCCGCCGCGCTCGCCGCCGGCTTCACCAAATACACGCCCGCCGCCGGCATCCCCGA
>CAZQEW010000050.1:0-27591 GCA_964591495.1 uncultured Klebsiella sp. | reverse complement strand
TCGCCGAAGTCCTCGCAGCGGCGCACGCCCCATTCCTCCAGCACCATGAGCGTCAGCGGGCCGAACTGTTCCAGCGCGTGCGCGCGGATGCCTTCGAGGAGCTGCTGGCCATTGACGTGTGCGGGCTTGTCCTTGGCGGCTTTGCCGCCGGACTTGGCGAACTTCCGCTGCGCCACGTCGAGTGCGTCGCGCACGAAGTAGTAGGCGTCCCGATGGTAGCGCGTGTCCTTCGTCAGGATGGCGTCGAGCGTTTGTTCGACATCAATGGTTTTTTGCATGTCAGCGAGGAGCGACCGGCGGGTTGGACTGTGGCAGATGGGTGGACGTTCGATATGCCTTCACCGCCAGCCCGAGGAACACCAGAAACAGCAGCGTGAACAGCACGGTCTGCTCCTGCCGCGTGAGCCACTTCATGGGCGCAACGTAGGGGGAAAGGCTAGCGGCCACAATACCGAGTTATCCACCGGCAAAACGATTCAACCACGGATGCCCACGGATTGACCCGGATGAAAGGCGCTGACCCATAATCTGCCGATTGCCGGGAAGGCCAGACTGATTTGCGCCCGCGTGCCTGCTCGGCCTTATCCGCGTTCAACCGTGTTCATCTGTGGTTGATGCGCCGTCCGCCGGTTGAACGCCACCGCGTCTGCGTAGCGCACGCCAGTGCCCCCGAAGATGTCCAGCGCCGAGCCGATGGTCAGGTGCACCCGCCCGCCGCCCGCCCGCGTGACTTCCTCCAAATCCGCCAGCGACCGCGCGCCGCCCGCGTAGGTCATGGGAATCGGTGACCAGCGCGCGAGCTGCTCCACCAGCGCCAAATCCACGCCCTGGCACAGGCCTTCGACGTCCACGGCGTGAACGAGGAACTCCGCGCAATATCCCGCCAGCCGCGTCAGCGCGTCTTCGTTCACCTTGAACTCGGTGAACTTCTGCCAGCGGTCCGTCACCACCCAATACTCGCCGTCGCGCACGCGACAGCTCAGGTCAAGCACGAGCCGTTCCTTGCCAATGGCTTTCACCAGCGCCTGCACGCGATCGAAGTCGAGCCGGCCTTCACGGAAGACCCACGACGTGACGATGACGTGCGACGCGCCCGCATCAAGCCAACCGCGCGCGTTGTCGAGGTTCACGCCGCCCCCGAGGTGCAAGCCACCTGGATACGCCGCGAGTGCCGCGCGCGCCGCCGCTTCATTGCCGGCCCCGAGCTGGATGACGTGCCCGCCGGTGAGCCCATCGCGCTGGTAGAGTTCCGCGAACCACGACGCGGGCCGTTCGCTCACGAAGTTGGTGCGCAAGCCGGCCCCGCTGTCTTGCAGCGAGCCGCCGACGATTTGCTTCACCTTGCCCTCGTGCAGGTCAATGCAGGGTCGAAACACATCACGAAGCTAAAGCGCCGAGCGCGAAGCTCCAAGCTCCAAGGCGCATGGCCCGCTCCAACTGCCGCCCCCGCATTGACACTGCGCCCTGCCGTCTGCTGTCATCCGCCCATGGCCAAAAAGAAACTCACCAAACCCCTCAAGAAAGTCCTCATCCCGATCGGCGACGCCACGGAAGTCATGGACACGCTCTATCCCATTTTCCGCCTGCCCGAGGACGGCTTTGAAGCCGTCGTTTGCGGGCCGGAGGCGCGCATGTATCACGGCGTGCTGCATGAGATTCCGCCCACCGCCGAGGGCGAGCCGAAGTGGGACATCACGCGTGAAAGCCCCGCCTACCACGTCCGCGCCACCGTCGCCTTCCGCGACGTGAAGCCGGAGGAGTATTGCGGCCTGTTCATCTCCGGCGGCCGCGCGCCCGAGTATCTGCGCTACGACCAGGACCTGCTCCGCATCACGCGCCACTTCTTCGCCGCGAACAAGCCCGTCGCCAGCGTCTGCCACGGCATCGAAATCCTCACCGCCGCCGATGTCATCAAGGGCCGCACCGTCACCACCGTCGCGAAGTGCGAACTGGACGCGGTGCAAGGCGGCGCGAAATACGTGAACCAGCGCGTGGTCGTGGACGGCAACCTTGTTTGCTCGCGCGTGTGGATGGACAACACCTGGCTGCTCAAGGAGTTCATGGCCATGCTCAAGCGGTATGTGGGGGAGTAACGCGCGGCCTCGCGAGCAAGTTTCCACCTTGAGAGCGCCTCCGGCCAGGGATACCGTCCCAGCATGAGTTCAGCCGCCATCATTGAGGAAATCCTTCACCTGCCACCGGCCGGGCAGGTGGAAGTCATCCAATTCGCGCTGCGGCTGGCGCGCGAACGGGCGCTGGCCCCGGACGAACTCGCCAGCCTCGCGCAGCGGATGGTGGATTCTGACGATTTGGCAGAAGTCGAAAAGCTCAAGTCAGCCATCATGCGCGGGTTCTACGGCGGAGCGGCCCATGCCTGAGTCCACGGCCAACCTCGTCTGCGCCCGCGTGTGGATGGACAACACTTGGCTGCTCAAGGAGTTCATGGCGATGCTCAAGCGGTCTGTGGGGGAGTGAGATGCGATGGGCATTCCGCTACATGTGACAGTGCGGCTTAATGCTGGTGTGCCCGGCCTCTCTTACCGCAACCCAACTTTGAAGCGGGGAAAACACGGTTACGCCTACTGGGTGCATATGAGACTCAAGACGACACTGTTCACTTTGTTTCTTGAGTCGAACGAGGACATTAATGTTACCGGGTCTCGGGAATTCGATGCGGTTGCCTATTTCATGCGCGATGACCTACAGCTTGAGGAAGAGGCATCGGAGTTATTGAAAGTAGCTCCGCAGCCGATCCTGAATGGCCATAGGCAACTCGGTGAAATTGCGTGCAAAGAGGACCATCACACCTGACAAACCAAAGCGTTATGCACCTGTTCACCCGCCGCCACTTTCTCGCGACCACCGCCTTGGCCGCCTGCTCGCTTTCCGCCGCCGCGCCCGCCCGTCGCGTCGGCCTCGGCTTCAGCCTTTACGGGATGAAGACGCTGCCCGTCGCGGACGCGCTGCGCGTCTGCGCGGAGGCGGGCTTTCACGATGTCGAGTTCGCGCTCAATCCCGGTTATCCCACCGAGCCGAAGCTGCTTTCCTCCGCGCAACGCAAGGAACTGCGCACGCAGCTTGCCGGGCTGGGCCTGCGTCTCGCCGCGTTGATGGACAACTTCCACCTCACCGTGGACGACGCGGCCCATGCCGCAAACCTCGAGCGCATCAAGGTCGCCGCGCAGCTCGCGCACGACCTCGCGCCGGACGCGCCGCCCGTGCTCGAAACCGTCATGGGCGGCAAGCCCGCCGAGTGGGACAAGGTCAAGGCGCAGATGGCCGCGCGTCTCGCCGATTGGGGCAAGGCCGCCGCTGCCGCCAAGCTGACGCTCTGCATCAAGCCGCACGTCGGCAGCGCCGCGCATTTGCCGGAGCACGCGCTCTGGCTGCTGGACCAGGTGAAGAACCCGGCGGTGAAGCTCGCCTACGACTTCAGCCATTACCAACTGCGCGGCGTGGACCTCGGCCAGTCGCTCGACGCGCTCCTGCCGCACACGCGGTTCATCCATGTGAAGGATTCGGTTGGCGATTTGAACAAGTTCCAGTTCGTGCTGCCGGGCGAGGGGAAGATTGACTACGCCGACTACTTCCGTCGCCTGAAGGCCGCGAACTGGTCCGGCTCCGTATGCGTGGAGGTCAGCGGCCAGGTCTTTAGCAAGCCCGGCTACGACCCGGTGGCGGCGGCGAAGAAGTCGTATGCCGCGCTCGCGCCGGCGTTCAAGGCAGCGGGATTGTAGGCGAGAGCGAAGTCTTTGCCGGGACAGGGCGCAAAGAACGCAGAGGGAAAAACTTTCAACGTCCAACGCTCAACGTTCAACCAGCGCGCGTCCGGTGGTTTGGACGTTGAAAGTTGGAAGTTGAGCGTTGGACGTTTCGCCCTTCCCTTTTCCGCAGCTACTTTAGCGCGCCGTCCAGCAGCTCCACCACGCGCGGCGCACGCGCGGCGACGCGGGAATCGTGTGTGGCGATGACCAAGGTGGCGTTGTGCTCGGTGCGGAGTTCGCACAGGAGGTTCAGGATTTCCTCGCCGGTGTGAGAGTCGAGGTTGCCGGTCGGCTCGTCGGCGAGAATCAATTGCGGTTGGTTCACCAGTGCGCGGGCGATGGCCACGCGCTGCTGCTCGCCGCCGGAAAGTTCCGCCGGCCGGTGTTCCAGCCGCTGCTCCAGTCCGACGCGTTTGAGCAGCACACGCGCGCGTCGCTCGGCTTCGGCGCTGTCGAGCCGGGCCACGCGCGCGGGCAGGCAGACGTTTTCGAGCGCGTCGAGTTCCGGCAGCAGGTGATAGGCCTGAAACACGTGTCCGATGTTGCTGATGCGGAGCTTCGCCAATTCGCCGCTCGTCAGGGCGGCAAGGCTCTGGGTGCGGAATTGGATGTCGCCGTGGTTGGGCCGGTCCAGCCCGCCAAGCAGATGCAAGAGGGTGCTCTTGCCCGCACCGGACGCGCCGCGCAACGCGACGAATTCGCCCGCCCCGACAGTGAGGTCCACGCCCCGCAGGACTTCCACCGAGCGCGCCCCGAGGCGATAGGTTTTGCGCAGGCCGGTGGCGCGGAGGAGCGGTTCACTCATGGCGCAATGCCTCCACGGGTTGGAGCCGGCCGGCATTCCAAGCCGGCAGCAGACCGGCGAGCAGGCAGATGAAGAGCGAGCCGCCACAGATAATGGCGAGGTCACCCGGCACGATGAGCGCGGGGAGGCGGTCGAAGGCGTAGATGTTGGCCGGGAACAGCTCGAAGCCTGTCACGCGCCGCATGAAGAAGAGGAAGTCGTTGCGGTAATGCAGCATCACCAATCCGAGGCCGAAGCCCGCGATGACACCCAGCACGCCGACGATGAGGCTCTGGCTCAGGAACAGCCAGCGCACCTGTCCGTTGGTCGCGCCGAGCGCCTTGAGCA
Source organism: uncultured Klebsiella sp. (assembly GCA_964591495.1). Classification (GTDB taxonomy): domain Bacteria; phylum Verrucomicrobiota; class Verrucomicrobiia; order Limisphaerales; family SXTU01; genus SXTU01. Next base: position 22,695 of record CAZQEW010000050.1, on the reverse strand, counting down.
CGCCGATTTCCCGTGTCTTCTGCACGACGAAGGTGATTTGCGCGCTGGTGATGCCGAACGCGGCGACGATCATGATGAAGAACAGCAGGTAGAACATGACGTTCTTCTCGACCAGCAGCGCGTTGAGGATGCCGGAATTGTCGTCCATCCAGGTGCGCACCACAAAGTCCAACCCCAGCGCCCGCTGCAACTCCACGCGGGCGGCCTCGGCCTGATAGGGGTCGTGCAGCATGACCTGCAGGCCGTGGACGTTGTCCGCCAGTTCGTAGAGATCCTGCGCGTTGGCGAGCGAGGTGACGGCCACGTGCGCGTTGAACTCGTAGTAGCCCACGTCAAAGATGCCCTTCACGGTGTATTCGTCGGGCATCACCGCCTCCTCCTTTCCGCTGCGGCGGCTGTCCTTCATCTTCTTCAAGTTCGCCGGCGAGTAAATCGAGACGCGGTCGCCCACGCGCAGGCCGAGATTGCCCGCAAGCTCGCGTCCGACCACGAGGCCGTTGCCCCGCAGGTCGAACGCACCCTCCTTCACGCTGCGTGGCAGTTCACTCACGCCGCCCTCACGCTGTGAATCCACACCGCGCACGACCGGTGCGTCCACGAGCGAGCCGCCTGCGGAGGGCTGCGTCTCCAAAAGCACTTTCCCCTGCACGAACGGCGCGACGCCTTTCACACGGGGGTTGGCCATGATGCGGGCCATGGCTTCCTCGCGGTTGGCAAGGAGTTCGCCCGGCTGGATGACGCGGAGGTGGGCGTTGAAGCCCAGGAGTTTCTCGCGGAGCTGGCGGTCGAAGCCGCTCATCACGCTGATGACGATGATGAGCACCGCCACGCCGAGCATCACGCCGATGACGGAGATGAGCGTGATGACGGAGACGAACGTGCGCTTGGGCCGCAGGTAACGCAGCGCCAGCAGCAGCTCGAAGGGCAGTCGCGACACGCGCGGACGCTAGCCGAGGCGCGGCTGGGCGGGCAAGTGATTCACCACCGGAAGAGCTGGGTTGTCGACGATTGGGAAAGAGCCAGGGCAACCGGAATTGCTCGAAATGTGCTTGCCGGTCGTAAAAGCGGGGGGCTACCTTCCCGCTCCCCGGCTGGCTGGGTAGCTCAGTTGGTAGAGCAGCGGACTGAAAATCCGCGTGTCGCCGGTTCGATTCCGGCCCCAGCCACCACTTCGGTTCTCATGCGCTGGTATTTATCCAATTGGCTGACCACAACGGTCACACCCAAATCGTACACCGCCATTGGCTGGCGTCGCTAAATGCCGTTCCGATATCCCAAGTCTTATGATGTGATCGTAGTTGGGGCAGGCCACGCGGGTGTTGAGGCCGCTCTGGCAGCTGCGCGAATGGGCGCTCAGACCCTCCTGCTGACCATTAACTTGGACACCATCGGGCAAATGTCGTGCAATCCGGCCATAGGCGGATTGGCGAAGGGGCACCTGGCGCGGGAGATTGATGCACTCGGAGGTGAGATGGGCCGGAACACCGACATGACCGGCCTCCAATTCCGCATGCTCAATCGGAAGAAAGGCCCGAGCGTGTGGGCGCCCAGGGCGCAATGCGACAAAAAGGCTTACCAGTTCAGGCTCAAGTGGTTATGCGAACGGCAAGCCAACTTGGATTGCAAGCAGGGCCAGACAATGAAGCTCCTCCACAAGGATGGGGCAATCTGCGGGGTGGAAACTGCACTTGATGTGCAATATATTGGTAATACGGTAGTTATAACTACGGGAACCTTTCTGCGGGGCTTAATGCATGTGGGAGCGAACCAACAGTCAGGCGGGCGAGCGGGCGAGGCGGCTGCGATGGGGTTGTCGGCTTCGCTGAGGGAAATCGGGATAGAGCTGGGAAGGTTAAAGACCGGCACTCCGCCGAGATTGGTCAAGAACTCAATCGACTTCAGGAAGCTGGAGGTTCAGCCCGGTGATGAGCCGGTGCCGTGGTTTAGTTACTGGCAAGATGAACTGTGGAACGACTCCGAATTGTTCCATGTGGAACAAGCGGCCAACCAGTCTAACACGAGTGGGATTGAGCGTCGCAATTCAGCCTATCCGCCCAGATCCATATTGGACCAAGCACGAGGACAGCTCCCGTGTCATGTCACTTGGACAACGGATCGCACGGCTGAGATCATCAGGGCGAATCTGCACAAGTCGCCGATGTATTCAGGGGTCATTGAAGGCGTGGGGCCGCGCTATTGTCCCAGCATTGAGGACAAGATCGTCAAGTTTCCGGAAAAGGAACGGCAGCAAATCTTCCTTGAGCCTGAAGGCATCGCCACGGATGAAATCTATGTGAACGGCTTCTCCACCTGCCTGCCGTTTGAAGTGCAGTATGAAATGGTCCGCACCATTTTGGGTTGCGAGCGGGCCGAGATCATGCGGCCGGCCTACGCCGTGGAGTATGATTTTGCCTACCCGACTCAACTGCTGCCCAGCTTGGAAACCAAGGTTTGCCGGAACCTTTTCCTGGCCGGGCAAATCAATGGCACGTCGGGTTACGAAGAAGCCGGAGCCCAAGGTTTGATCGCGGGCATCAACGCCGCGCTCCGGGTGCAAAACCGCCAGCCCATAGTCCTCGGGCGCGATCAGGGTTATATCGGGGTGCTGATCGATGACCTCGTGACGAAGGGAACCGTCGAGCCGTATCGGATGTTTACCAGCCGGGCGGAATACCGGCTGCTGTTGCGCCAAGACAATGCCGACTTGCGGCTTTCGGAGATGGGCCACCGCGTCGGTCTCCTGCCCGATCGGTATTGGCAGAAGGTTATTGCCAAGCGCGATGCCGTTGGTGCGGAAATCGAGCGGCTTGGGCGCACCCACCACGGTTCCGACTCCTTGGCCAAACTCCTACGTCGTCCGGAAATGTCGTATGCGGATTTGCCGGGTCGGGATGATGCTTTGCCGCCTGAGGTCATCGAGCAGGTCGAGATCGCCCTCAAGTATGACGGCTACATTCAGCGCCAGGAGGCCGAAGTCGAGCGCTTCCGTTCGATGGAAGACAAGCAGATCCCGGCGTGGCTCGACTTCGGAACACTAAAGAACATCAAGCCAGAAGCCCGGCAGAAGCTGGCCAAGATACGCCCGAAAACCCTTGGCCAAGCCAGCCGCATCTCTGGTGTCAGCCCGGCTGACATTAGCGTGCTCATGGTCGCAATGAAACGGGGTCCGGCGGAGGAGCCGATCGCCTGCGGCGCGGCGGAACATCAAGACGAAGTCGCCGGTCACTCGGGTTGCTGTGGGGATTTGTAGGAGTAGGAGTTCAGCCGCACTGAGGCACTGTTCCACGTGAAACAGTGGACATCTTTGGCTGGGCATCGACGGAGGGGCGACCTCCACGATTAATGTGGGAGTTCAGATTTGAGCCGAGTTCGCCAAGCCGTCAACCCGCTCGCTTGGGAAAACCTGTTTCCGAAGTGACTGGCTTCCTATCGGCTCCTAGCGGTGCCAATGTTTCCCAATTAAAAACTAAACTAATCCAAAATATTAGTTAGTAGAATCTAAGCCAATTCACCCCAGGTTAGGCACGCTCCAATGACCTTCCTTCCGATACTGTCGACGCACCATGGCGTTAGCCTCGGCGTCGCCAACGAACTGTTCTTTTGATGAGTCGAACGTTAACGTTCGGCCGAGGCGGGTAGCAATATTGCCCAAATGGACCAAACACGCTGAATAATGGTGGATTTCCACATCGGCGTTGGGTCGGGCACCGGATTTGATGCACTCGAAGAAGTTCCGGTGATGCGCCGCCAGATCGGGCGAACCTTTCCCGGACTCAACGGGCTTATTCTTTGCCGCAAACATCTGCCAGCCTGATTCCTTGCCGCCAATCACATAGCCCTTGGTGCCGAACCAAGCGTCGCCATTCTCGTAGCCCTCCTGGACGTAAGGAGCCCAGATCCGTTGCTCGTAGATGAGTTGCTTCCGTTTCCCCGCCCCTAGGTCCCACTCGAAAATGCAGGTCTGCGTGTCCGGAAACTGCTGATCGTCGTCGAAGAAATACTTTCCCCCGAGCGCGGCGATGCGGTTCGGATGCCGCAGGCCCACGTCCAACCCCCAGAGGCCGACATCGATGTCGTGCACGCCGTCGTTACCCATGTCGCCAGCCCCAAACGCATAGTGCCAGCGCCACATGGCGTGGAGCAGGTTGGTCTTGTAGGGAACCAGGGGCGCGGGCCCGATCCATGTGTCGAAGTCGAGGTGCGCCGGTGGCGCGGACGGCTGCGCCTTCCCGATGTTGCGCCGGAGCTGGCTGTTCCACACGCGGCACGCCAGCACCTCGCCAATCGCGCCACTGCGGACCTTCGCGGTGGCCTCCATCATGTGGGCTGAACTGCGTGTCTGTGTGCCGACCTGCACGACTCGTTTGGTGCGCCGTGCTGCCTCGATCATCAGCCGGCCTTCCCGGATGTTGTGCGAACCGGGCTTCTCCACATACACGTGCTTCCCGGCGTCGCAGGCCAGCAGGGTGGCGGGCGCGTGCCAATGATCCGGGGTGGCGACGAAGACGGCATCCACCGACTTGTCATCCAGGATGCGGCGCAGGTCACCGACGGCCTTGGGCGCGGGCCGGCCGGCGGCTTCGACATTCTTCACGGCGGCAGCAAGGCGGGTTTGGTCCACATCGCACACATAGGCGAAGTTCACATCCTCGGTCTTCACCAGCTGGCGCAGGTGTCCGGTGCCCATGCCGCCCGGACCGATGAGGCCGACGGTGAACTTGCTGTTCGGGCTTTGGGCACGCACGCCGCTGGTCAGGTGCAGCGAAGCGGCGGTGGCGGCAAAAGCAGTGGAGTGCCGGAGAAACGAACGACGGGGCAGCGTTGGCATGGTGTGGAGCGGGTTGAGTTGCGGTGACTGGCGGAAACTAGCAGCTCGACGCGGAGGCGAAAGATGAATTTCTCCCGGCGCGAGTTGGCTCTTCCCATCTCGGCTCAAACTTCCAACCTGTAGCGCCGCAGACCGCTCAGTTGGGCCGCGATGCGCAGCGCGAACAGCGGATTGTTCACGAGGTAACGCGGGCCCAGCCGGCGCGGCTCACGGCACAGGCGGTAAAACCACTCCAGCCCGCTGCGCTGCATCCAGCGCGGTGCCTGCGCGATGTTGCCTGCCAGAATGTCAAACGCCGCCCCCACCCCGAGCATCACCGTTGCATCCAGCCGCGGCAGATATTCCGCCATGAACCGCTCCTGCTTCGGCGTGCTGAGTCCGACCCAGAAAAAGTCCGGGCGCGCGGCCGCAACTTGCGAACCCAGCGCGGCCTGCTCCGCTTCGTTCAACGGACGAAAGGGCGGCTCGTAAGTGCCTGCGATGTCCAGACCGGGGAATTTTGCCGTGAGCACGGTGCGAAGTTTCTCCGCCGTGCCGTTGGCCCCGCCGTAGAGAAAGTGCCGCCAACCCCGCGCGGGCGACTCTCGCATCACGAGCGTCATGAGGTCCGGGCCATAGACGCGGTCCATCGCGCGGTGGCCCGCGAGCCGGCCGAGCCAGACCATCGGCATGCCGTCGGGCGTGACGAGGAAGGCACGGTTGTGGATGCGCCGCAGGGCCGGGTCGGCCTGCGCCTCGCTCACGCCATGCACGCCGGTGACGCACACGTAGCCCTTGCTCCGCGTGGCCACCGCCCCTGCCAGCGCGGCGAGCGCTGCCGGCAGGTTCAGCACGGACACGCCGACGCCGAGGACGTTCACGCGCGGCAGCGGCTCGGGAGTGGAAGCGTTCACACAGGGCGGTTATTGCCGCAAAGGCGCGCACGCGGAAAGCCGCAAATCGCAGCGCGTGGTTGAATCGCCATCTCGTTCCCCCTAGGCTCCGGGCCGAGTCCGCCGCCCATCGCCATCATGAAACTGCCTGCCCTTGCCACCGCCATGCTCGCCACCGCCGTCACGCTGCTCGCGCAACCGAAGGATGCCTTCCCGCTGTGGGCCGGCAGCCCACCCGGTGCGCTGGGCACCGACCCTGTGAAGGACATCCCGACGCTCACACCGTTTTTCCCGGCCGCGGACAAGGCCACGGGCGCGGCCGTCGTCGTGTGCCCGGGCGGTGGTTACGGTGGGCTGGCGTCACACGAGGGCCGGGACTACGCGCTGTGGCTGAACCAGCACGGCATCGCGGCGTTCGTGCTCAAGTATCGCCTCGGCTCCGCCGGCTACCGGCATCCCGTGATGATGGGCGATTTGAAGCGCGCCGTCCGCTACGTGCGTGCCAAGGCCGCCGATTGGAAGCTCGATCCCAAGCGCATCGGCGTGATGGGCAGCAGCGCGGGCGGCCATCTTGCCTCGACCGCCGTGACGCACTTCGACACGGGCAAAGGCGACGCCCCCGATCCCATTGAGCGCGCCAGCTCCCGGCCCGACTTGGGAATTCTCTGTTACCCCGTCATCACCATGGGGCCAAACACCCACAACGGCTCGAAGAACAATCTGCTGGGCAAGGAGCCCTCGCCCGAGCTGGTGAAACTGCTCTCCAACGAACAGCAGGTCACCAAGGACACGCCGCCGTGTTTTGTGTGGCACACCTGGGAGGACAAGGGCGTGAAGGTGGAGAACGCGCTCGAATTTGCCGCCGCCCTGCAACGCAGCGGTGTGCCGTTTGATTTGCATGTCTATCAGAAGGGCCCGCACGGGATCGGCCTCGGCGTGAAGGGCTGGGAGCCGGAGAAGACGCCGCTGGCAGCGCTGCACCCGTGGACGCAGGATCTCGCCGTGTGGCTGAAGGTGCAGGGCTTTGCCAGGTAAACCGCCCGTGGCCGACCGTCAGGAATTCCCCCGCCCATTTTCCGTTTGAAAGCCCGCTCATGCCGGCTGACTATGGGTGAGCGATGACGGCGGTTGGCGCTTGCCTGCGTTGACGGTCGCCTCAAACAACCATGCCGAAAATCCTCATTGTTGACGACGACACGCAGCTTCGCTCGACCATCCAAATGGTGCTGAAGCTGAAAGGGTATGAGGTGATTGACGCCGACAACGGCGCCACGGCACTCAAGCTGGCGCGCGCCGCACTGCCGGACCTGATCATCAGCGACATCAACATGCCGCAGGCTGACGGCTTCACTGCCCTGGCCGATTTGCGCAGGGATCCCCTCACGGCGGCCATCCCTCTCATCCTGATGACCGGCGAGTCCGATGCCGCCGGCATGCGCAAGGGCATGGAGCTGGGCGCGGACGATTTTCTGGCCAAGCCGTTTGCGATGAACGCGCTGCTCAAGGCCGTTGAGGCGCGCCTCAAGAAGCAGGAAGTGGTCAAGCAAACCGCGGAAAAAAAACTGGCCGAGCTCCGCGCCAACCTCAGCCTCATGCTGCCGCACGAGCTGAACACGCCGCTGGTCGGCATCCTTGGCTACGGCGAGATCATCAGCTCCTGCGCCGATTCCCTCCAGCCCGCCGAGCTGGCCGAGATGGGCAAGAACATCCTCGAGTCCGGCCAGCGGTTGCAGCGGCTCATCCAAAACTTCCTCATCTATTCGCAGTTGGAACTGTTGCATGCCGATGAGCGGGAAGTGGCCGCCATGCGCACGAAACGCGTGGACGACGTCCATGAGCCGTTGATCCTGGTCGCACGCACCAAGGCCCAGGCGGCCAACCGCCTCAACGACCTGCGGGCGGACATTTGCCATGGCCCGGTCGCTTGTGCGGAAGACTTGCTCAGCAAGATCGTGGAGGAAATCCTTGGCAACGCCTTCAAATTCTCCAAGCCCGGGACCGCGGTGCGCTTCCAAGTCCTCCCCGAGGGCAAAATGCTCAAGCTGATCATCGCCGACCAGGGCCGGGGAATGAGGCCGGAGCACATCCAGGGCATTGCCGCGTATGTCCAGTTCGACCGCCGTCAGCATGAACAGCAGGGCAGTGGGCTCGGGCTGGTCATCGCCAAACGCCTGGTCGAGCTCCATGGCGGCACGCTCACGTTTGAAAGCACCGAGAACGTCGGCACCACCGCCATCGTCCGGCTGCCCCTGCCCGGCTGATCGCTTTCAACATCGTGGCCGCTCCCAGCACCAGCAGATTCCCGAGGACGCCCCGCTCGCGCTCGCGCCCAAACGCCGGCAGCCGCATTGCCGCGCGACTTAAAATCCGATCTGGAGCTCACCGGCCGTGAATCATGCTGCCGACAGCTTGGAGTTCGCGACGGGCCTGCCTTTGGCGAAAGGCACCATTGGCCCGCGAGCAGCCTTGCCAACCCTGCGGCCCGGGCGGACACTCAGCGCATAAACCGATAGACCGATGAAAAAAGTCCTGATCGTCGAAGACGACGCCATCATCGCCAACATCTACCAGCGCAAGCTTCAGATGGACGGCTTTCAGGTGCAGCTTGCCGCTGATGGCGAACTCGCCATGGAAATGATCAAGAGCAGCCCGCCGAGCATTGTTCTGCTCGACCTCCAGCTGCCCAAGGCCAACGGCATCGAAGTTCTGAAGTTCATTCGTTCCCGGGAGGAGTCCAAGACCCTGCCAGTGGTCGTGTTTACCAACTCCTATCTGGGCACCTTGGTCCAGTCCGCTTGGAAGGCCGGAGCCAACAAATGCCTTACCAAGGCCATCTGCACGCCCAAGCAGGTCTCGGACGTTCTCAAGGCCACGCTCGCGGGCGAACAGTCGGCGGGCGATCCCCCCTCCAGCGAGGCCGCCGGAGCCATCAAGCTGGTTCCTTTGGCAGACGCCGCCCCGAGCGCGCCACTCAAGGCCCATGGGCTGCCTGCCCCTGCCCCCAAGCCCGAGGAGGCACCCGCGTTATCCGACCTGCTGAAAATGACTTCGTCGCCGAGACCGTCGGCCCGCAGCCCGCAGGTTGCCAGCACTGGCACCCCGGCGGCATCCAAGGCTTCGGGCGCTGACGCCCCACTTCGGCTGGAGGGCAATGCCTCCGCGACGGGTGCCATTAAGCTGGGCAGCCTCGGAGGGCTCCCCTTGCCCGGAGTATCGGCCAGATCCAGCGCGGAGGAATACGTTCCGCCCAGCGAGCAGACCGTCCTTGAGGTCGAGGAAAACTTTCAGCATGAGCTGCGCCGGGGCTTCGCCGAAAACCTCCCGCACTTCATCGCCTATCTCCGGCAGCGGCTGCTCGCCTTCGTCAAAAATGAAGGTGACACGGCCAACCTCCGCTGGATGGAGGAGCGCAGTGCGATCTTGTTCGACATGTATCGCAAGACCCACTCGCTCACCAGCGGCGCAGGCGTGGCGGGCTGCCCCATCATCGCCCGCCTTTCCGCCGCTTTCGAGGCCCTGCTCACCGAGCTCTACGAAAACCCCAAAAGCATCAACCAGTCCACCACCCGCACCCTCGCCCACACCGTGGACTTCCTCGGTCAGCTCGCCAACGATGTCGAAGGTTCCGAAGCCATCAAGTTGTCGGATGCCAAAGTGTTGGTCGTGGACGACGAGGCGCTCTCCCGCAAGGCCGTCATGCGCGGCCTCGAAAAGGCCGAACTCAGAGCCGTGGACGTGGCCGAACCCGGCGTCGCGTTCGAACTGTGCAAGAAGCTGACCTTCGACCTCATCTTCCTCGACATCGACATGCCGGGCTTGAATGGCTACGACCTTTGCAAGCAGATCCGGCAGCAACCCCAGCATGCCAAGACGCCCGTGGTCTTCGTCACTGGCCTTACCGACTTCGCTAGCCGCGCCAAGTCCACCATCAGCGGCGGCAACGATCTCATCGGGAAACCGTTCCTCATCATCGAGCTGGCCGTGAAGGCGCTCACCTTCCTGATGAAGGCGCAGCTCAAGCCTGGCGCTAAGCCGGCCTGATGCTGCCCGCCCCACGCCGGAAACTTACACCGTCAACTGTCGCTCCCGGGCCGTGACCAGCCACCGCCTGCCCGCGTGGCCAGCGCCGTCCACCGTCGTCACAAACGAGTGCAACGCCACCGTTGGGCAGATGTGCCGCGGCACCCCGTAAAGCGCATCGCCCACCGCAAACTCGGCCGCCCGCATCGTTTCCACCACCAGATGCTCTTCGCTCTGCATCACCGCCGGGGCATCCGGCAGGTTCAGGAACTTCACCCGCGGGTGCGGGTTCTCCGCCGCCACTGCCTTGTGCCCTAGGTCGAGGCAAAGGCGGTTCCCGCCCGGCTTGCTGATGACGCGTGTGAGCAGGATGGCGGCGGGCAGGAAATCCATGTCCGGCAGCTTCTCGCCATAGCCGAAATCCCACAGCACGCAGGTGCCCGGGCTGCATTCCACGTCGGCGCGCTTCGCATGAATCGGAAAGGTCGGCGTGCCGCCGGCGACGATGTTCGGCACCGGCAGTTGCGCCGCCTGCAAGTCCGCGCGCAGCCGTCCCACCGCCGCCCATTCGCGCTCGCATTGCTCCGTGCGCTTCACTAGGTCCGTCTCATGGTTGTGACCGTCGTAACAGTGCAGGCCCGCCGCGCGCAGGCCTGCCGTGGTGGCGATGAGCCGATACAATTCCACCGCCTTCGGTCCCGGTTCGACACCTGTGCGATGCATCCCCATGTCCACGTCGAGGTAAAGCTCCAGCGTCCGCCCCACCGCCGCGAAGGCCGCGCCCAGCGCCCGGATGGCGTCCGCGTCATCCGCCACGGCGGCGAACCTCGTGGCCGGGAATTTCTGCGTGAGCGCCAGCAGCCGCGCGACGTTCGGTCCGACCGGCTGATACGCCAGCAGCACGTCCGGCGCGCCCGCGCCCGCCGTCATCTCCGTCTCCGCGATGGTGGCGCACTTGAACTTCGTGATGCCCAAGCCAAGCTGGAGCCGGATGAGCTCGGGCATCTTGTGCGTCTTCATGTGCGGGCGCAGCCGCGCCGCGCCGCCCGCCACGGCAATCATCCGCCGCACGTTCTCCGCCACGCGGTCGGGATACACGAGCAGCGAGGGCGAAGGCACTTCGGCGACATTGGCGACGCGATACCAGTCAGGATTCATGCGCAAAGATTCAGGGAAAGGCCCCGCGCGCGGAAGGGAAAACTCTCAGTCACCGCCCGTTCACGGCACAATCTCAAACACCGCCTCGACCTCCACCGCCACGTTGCTGGGCAGGGAGGCGACGCCCACGGCACTGCGGGCGCCGAGCCCGCGCTCGCGCCCGAACACGTCGAGCATCAGCTCGCTGAAGCCGTTGATGACCTGCGGCTGGTCCTTGAAGCCGGGCGGGCAGTTCACCATGCCCAGCACCTTCACCACGCGGCGCACGCGGTCGAGTGTGCCCAACTCCTGCCGCAACTGCGCGAGGATGGCGAGGCCGCACTGGCGCGCGGCGTCCTTGCCCTGCGCGACGGTGAGTTCCTCGCCCACGCGGCCCGTGATGAGCTTGCCGTCCGCCGCGCGCGAGATGTGGCCGGAGACAAACGCGAGGTTCCCGCTGACGACCACGGACGTGAGCGTGGCGGTGGGACCGGGCTTGGTGGCGGTTGGCAACGTGAGCTTCAACTCCGCGACGCGGCGTTCAATGGTGTCGGGTAGCGGCGTGACGGTAGTGGTGACTTGGACCTCCGCTGGTGGCGGTGGGGTTTGGCAGGCAGTAAGTGAGAGGAGAGCAAGAGCTGACAGTAAGGCGATGAGTTTCATGGCTGCGTCAGTTGGTGGCACGGAGAAAACCGACGGGCAAGCCAAGTATCTGGCCCAGCTTTTGGTTTGGTTCCACATCTTTACCCCACACCGGGTTGATCGGCCTGCCATCACGGCGTGTTACAAGGAGTGGATGCGATGCATTCGTCTTCGCGCTAGCGCGTAACGCCTCAATGTCCACACTCCAGTCTACTGAGATGCGGTTAGTAAGGTCGTTCACTGGCCAGTAGACGTTTCGCCCACGCTGCTGGTGCACCTGAACAACCGCTTGGAGTTCAGCGATGCCCCGTGGCCAGTGGTTCGAGCGCTCCATGAGGTGAGTATCAATCAATTCCCACACCGCCCAGCCGGCGTAGGCCGTCGGGATTTCGTCGTTCACGAGGACGAACATCCGCCAGATGAACACACCGAGAGAAACCGCTCCCAACACCAGACCGACCATCAGCGCTTTCTTGAGCCGCTGCCTCCACGGGCGGTCGGTTGTGGGCGGATTCATGCCTCCACCCAAGGCTGATCCAGAACGTCCCCGCCCAGTCCAGGAACTTGCGTCTCATACCAATCGCGGGCTTCCGCCAAATCCTGTTCGGCGCGCGGGCGGACCAGGAGCAGCCAGCTAATGCGCGTTGGCGCAGGCGGGCTTGCACTTCGGCCCACGGGCTGCCAGCGTTGGGGTTCGCCGTGTAATCGGCCAGTTCTGCGTCGAGCAGTGCCTGCTCCTGCGCGGAGGGGCAACTCAGCGAGGATGTCGGCTTTGTTCATGGCGATGCGATACGCCCAAACCAGCGGCCCATCAATCAAACATCTTGCCCGGATTCAGGATGCCGTGCGGGTCTAGGACCTTGCGCAGCTCACGGTGGACGCGGAGCGAGGCGTCGCCGAGGAACTTGGGCATGAAGTCTTTCTTCGCCACGCCCACGCCGTGCTCGCCCGTGATGGTGCCGCCGAGGCGGATGGCTTCGTCGAAGATCTCCTTAAACGCCTCGTGGACGCGGTGCATCTCGTCCTTGTTGCGTTCGTCGGTGAGGAAGGTCGGGTGCAAATTGCCGTCGCCCATGTGGCCGAAGGTGCCGACGCGGAGTTTGTATTTCTTCGCCACGACTTCCACGAAGCGGACCATCTTGGCCAGCTCGCTGCGCGGGACGGTAGCGTCTTCCAGAATCGTGGTGGGCGCAAGCCGGGCAAGCGCGCTGAAGGCACTGCGACGCGCGGTGGCGAGCTTGGTGGCTTCGGCGTCGTCTTTGGCGATGCGGACTTCCATCGCGCCGTTCTTCTTGGCCAGCGCGGCCATCTGCGCGGCTTCCTCCTCGACGGCGGCGGGATGGCCGTCGGTTTCCATCAAGAGCAGCGCTTCACAGTCGAGCGGCAGGCCGACTTTCGCGAAATCCTCGACGCAGTGAATGGTGGTGCGGTCGAGGAACTCCAGCGTGCAGGGGATGATCTGTGCGGCGATGATGTCGCTGACGGTCTGCGCGGCGGCGTCCATCGCGCTGAAGGTGGCGACCATCGTCTTCTTGGCGGCGGGCTTGGGGATCAACTTGAGCAGCACCTTGGTCATCACGCCGAGGGTGCCTTCGCTGCCGATGAAGAGGTCTTTCAGCGAGTAGCCGGCGACGTCCTTCACGCACTTGTTGCCGGTGAAGAGGACTTCACCGTCAGGCAAAACGACTTCGAGGCCCATGACGTAGTTGCGCGTGATGCCGTATTTGAGGCCGCGCAAGCCGCCGGAGTTCTCCGCCACGTTGCCGCCGATGGTGGAGATTTTCATCGAGCCGGGGTCGGGCGGGTAGAAGAGGCCCACGGCGGCGGCCGCATCCGCAACTTGCAGCGTGGTCACGCCGGGCTCGACCAACATCGTCAGATTCGCGCGATCCACTTCAAGGATGCGGTTCATCTTTGCCGTGCACATCACGATGCAATCCGCCGACGGCAGGCTGCCGCCGGAGAGGCCGGTGCCGGAGCCGCGGGTGACGAGCGGGGTGCGCGTGGCGTTGGCGAGCTTGAGGATGGCGGCGATCTGCTCGGTGCTGGTGACGAAGGCGACGCAACCGGGCATCTGGTTCAGCGCGGCGGTGCCGTCGAAGGAATACGGGATCAGGTCTTCCTTCGCGGTGAGCACTTGGTCCGCGCCGACGATGGCGCGGAGCTGGGCGAGCGTGGCGGCGGGGAGAGGCATGGGAGCGGTCGGCTTTTTGGCGGTCAGCTTTGAGCAACGCGATGCGCCGCCGCTGACCGCGACGTCAGGGCTTCACCGTGATTTTCTTCCAGTTCAGCTTGTGGCGCTTGGCGTAGGCGGCGAGCACTTTCTCATTCTCCATCAGCACGGCACGCACGACGCTCGAATCGTCCGCGTAGCCGAACTGCTTGTTGCTGTCGGGGATCAGGTCGTGCTGCTTGTGGGCGTAGGCGAGCGCGAAGGCGGCCTCGGCCACGACGAACAACGGCACCTCCTGGTCCGCGCCCTCGACAAAATCCTCCACGACATCCGCGAGGAATTCGAGCTGCTCAATGAGGTGCGGGAACTTGGGCGCACTGATGCGGGCGAACTCAATCTTGAGCATCGGCAGCTTCTTGTGGATGCCTTCCAGGATCTTGGGCGTTACCTGCGCCGCGCCGTGGTGGACGAATTTGACGATTTCAGCCATGCGCAAAGACTGCGGCAAAGCCCGGTGGATGACAAGCCGGGCGAACGCCGCTCACTTCAGGAGCGGCTTCAGCGCGGCGGTCACCTCCGGGACGTTGGTCTCGTTGAGGGACTGCTCGGCGAAGCGCGCCTTCACCTTCGCGCCGTCGGTGACGATGGTGGTGACAAACGCCCGGTCGTTGATGGCCCAGGCGTTCGGGCCGTCCTTGCCCTCCGCGTAAAAGGCGAACGTCGTGGCCTCCAGCTTGATGGACTGCTGCACCTTGGGCAGATACTCGCGGGTCTTGTCCACGTCGTCGGTGAGCCACACAGCCACGACGTGCGTGTCCTTCCCCAGCTCGGCGACGGCCTTGTCGAGGAACTTGAGGTAGCGGGCGACAGGCCGGTCGAACTTGTCCCCGCGCACGAAGACATAAACCGTGGGCTTGCCCTTGCGCGTGGCGGTGAAAGTGATCCTCTTGCCTGCCTCATCGCCGGTGGCGGCGTCGGCCTTCAACTCGGGCAGCGCGCTGTCCACGGCCGGGCCGGACTCGATGGCCGCCCGGGCGGGGGAAGTGAAAGCTAGGGCCAGTGCGAGGAAAAGCGCGATGCGCAACATAAGCCGGGGCGGTTGAAGCTTGGCTGTCCGGCATGGATTCGAACCATGACAAAAGCCTCCAAAGGGCCTTGTGCTACCGTTACACCACCGGACAAACCGCGAGGGAAGCTAGCGGACAGGCGCAGGCAGGCAACGGTTTTTTACGCCCGACCAAGGATCCCCTTGGGAAAGCGACGTCGGCTGACATGGCGGGTTTGATCCGGTTGTCAGCGGCCGGTCTTTCCCGAGTTTCGGGAGCAGCTGCGGTTGCGGGCCTTCCTGCCCGTCGTCACTTCGCCGTAAGGCGGCGGGTGATGTATTCGCGGACGACGGGGATCTTGGCCTTCGCGAGGAGGAGCGCGCCTTGGGCGGGGTTGGCGGCGACGATGGGCTCGGTGGCATACCAATACATCAGCGGGAGGTTGTGGTCGTCCTTGTCCTCCTCGTGGGCGAGGAGCGCCTCGACGATGGGCGCGCGCTGCGCGACGGTCAGCCGCTGGCACGCGCTGGCGAGGTAGAGGCGCACGACGGGCGAGGGATCTTCCTTCGCGAGCCGGGCGAATTCCTTCAAGGTTACTGCTTCGACCGACGCGGGGTCCGATTGCGATTGAGTAAAGGGAAACTCTCCCAACCCCAATTTGCGGTCTTCACAGAGAAGCTGGATGACCCAAGCGCGGATGTGCTCGTCCTTGTCGGTCAAGAGTTCGAGCGGGAACACGCCTTTGCCCCAGCCGTGCTGGTGAAGCGTCCACAGGGCACGCAACCTGGGGGCAGTCGCTTTGGACTCCCCAAGAATGTCGGAGATGCGAGCTGACGTGACCACGGGAATGCGAGACTTGTAATCCGCTCCCGGTGGAAGGGCGTAGCGTTCCTGAAGAATTCGCATCGCATGGCGTGCTCGCCATGCATTTGAGTTGGCCAGCAGACCGACCAGTTCCTCGTCGCTGGCCTTCGCCAAATCCACCTGCGTCGCCTTCTTGTCCCCGTAGCTGATTTTGTAAATCCGCCCGTTGCTGCGGTCGTGCACGTTCGGGTCGCGCTGGTTGTGGCATTGCTGGCGGTCATACCAGTCAATCACGAACACGTTGCCGTCCTGGTCAATCATCTGGTTGAGCGTCTGCGAGGCGCGGTCGTTGAAGTTCAGGAAGTCCGGCGCGTGCTTGCCCACGTAGCCGCTGCCCTTGCGCTCGGGGCTGTCCACGTTCAGGCGCTGGCCGTGGATGTTCCCGATGAAGAGCTTGCCGTGATACTCCTTGGGCCAGCTCCCGCCGAGATAGCACATGAGGCCCGCGTGCGCGTGGCCGCCGCCCGCCGCGTCGGAGCGCGCGTTGCCGCTGTGCGGGGTCGCACCGAGGTAATGCCGGTGGTCGGCGATGGTCTTGAGGTCGTCGTAGATGAACGGGTTGATGGGCTGCACCTTCGCGTCCTTGAAGGTGTAGGAGTTCTCCGGCTGGCCCTGCTGCGGCGAGAAACTCTGCTCGAAGTAGCCCGGCGCGACGCGCTTGGCCTCCTCCAGCGTCGGCGCGTAGTGCTGGCCGGCCTGCCGCTGGTAGCGCCCGCCTTGAACCATGTGGAACAGGTGCGGGATGACGCACGCCTCGATGAAGCAGTGGCCGTATTCGTTGAAGTCAATGCCCCACGGGTTGCTCGTGCCCTCGGCGAAGACCTCGAAGCGTTTCTTCACCGGCTGGTAGCGCCACACGCCGGCGTTGATGAACTGCCGCTCGCTGTCCGGCGCGCCGGCGACCTTGACGTGCGAGTGCGTGAAGACGCCGTGGCAGCCGTAGAGCCAGCCGTCCGGGCCCCACGTGAAGGTGTTGAGCATCTCGTGCGTGTCGTGCCACGCAAAGCCTTCGAGCAACTTCTTCGGCTCGCCGGCGGGCTGCGGGCCGGTCGCCGTTTCCTTCACGGGAATGTGCAGCAGCCACGGCGCGGCGCCGACGAACACGCCGCCGAAGCCCCACTCGATGCCGGACGCGAGGTTCAGGCCCTCGTAGAACACCGTGCGCTTGTCGTGCTTGCCGTCGCCGTCCGTGTCCTCGAAGACCACGATGCGGTCGTCGCCCTTCTCGCCCGGCTTGCGGATGGGATAGGTGTAGTTCTCGATGACCCAGATGCGCCCGCGGTCATCAATGCACATGGCGATGGGCTGCTTCACGTCGGGCTCGGCGGCGAAGACCGTGACCTTGAAGCCCGGCGGCAGCGTCATCGCCTTCACGGATTCCTCCGCGGAAAGGCCGTTGAACTTCACCTCGTCCTGCGGGCCGGGCGGCGGGCCTTTGGGCGCGGCCTTGGGCGCGACGGCGGCGAGCGCCTTGGCGGAAATCTTCAGCTCGTTCGCGAACACCGGCCGCTCCTCGTAGAGCTTGAAGTCGTCGAAGTTCAGGTGCCCCCAATGCCCGCCCGCCTGCTCGTCCACCACGCGGATGATGAGTTCCTTGTTCTGGTGCCGCTCCAAATCCACGACCACGGGCGCGAGCGTCTCGGTGGAGTTGTTGGACTGCTTGAACTTCTCCGGGTCGCCGCCGGGCGTGGAGAAAATCACGTTGCCGTTGCCGGTGTTCACAATCTCCACGCGCGTGGAATGGTAAGGCCCGGCCGCGATGAGGAACGCCGCGTAGCGGTGCGTGAGCCGGAAGGGCTTGCTCGTGAGCGTGCCGGTGGCCTCGTCGCCGAGACCGCGCTCGTAGGTGCCAGTCCAATACTTGCCCACGTGGCCGCTCTTCATCGGCGGCCGGCGTTCCGCGACCGCGTCGCCGAGGATGGGCTGCGAGGCAAAGGCATTGCCGGTCGCGGTCCAGTCGCGCAAATCGCCCGTCTCGAAGTCCGTGTTGAGCGGCTTGCCATCGAGGCCGACGGGCAGGACGCCCTTGGTGGAGAGCGGCGGGTTCGGCGCGACCGAGTCGGGGGATTTCTTCGCGGGCGGTGCCTTGGCCATCTCAGCTTCGCGCGGCGGGCCGGTGCGGACGACGACGTCTTTCGGGTTCACGGCTTCCTTGCCCGCGTCGGCGAAGAGCACCTTGGGCTGCGCCTTGTTCCATTCGTCGGCCGAGACTTTGCGCCGCGTGGCGGTGAAGGCGAACGCGCCCTTCTTGTTGCCGATGATGAAGTCGGGCGTGCCGTCGCCGTTGATGTCCGCGACGCCGATTTGGCGGCCGACGCCGGAGTCGTTGTCAATGAGGTGCGGCACCCAGTCCACGGACTTGTCGGCGTTGCGCTGGAGGCGGAACCAGTAGAGCACGGCGGGGTCCGCCACGCCGGGGTCGCCGCCGGGGCCGTGCGCCCAGAAGCACTTGCCGGTGATGAGGTCCTTGAGGCCGTCGCCGTCCACGTCCACGAGCTCGACGGCGTGGAGCTGCGAGAAGGCGACGCCGTGGCGGTTCTCGCGCGGCTCCTTGTTCATGATGACATGCGCGCGGAACTCGGGGCTGCCGGCGGCGTCCTTGGACTTGAGCTGCTCATACCACGCGAGGCCGTAGCCGTGCGAGGCCAGCGCGGTGACGACGTCGTTCAAGTCGTCGCCGTTCACGTCGTAGGCATACATCTGGGAGCTGGTCGGGGCGAAAAACGTCTTGTGCCACTTCCACGCGCCGGCCGTGCCCTTCACCGGCTGCTCGAACCAGCCGTCCTTGAAGAGCAGGTCCGCGCGGCCGTCGCCGTTCACGTCGCCGACGCCGAGGCCGTGGGTGAACTTGCCCCATTTGCCGTCCGCCGTGATGGGCGTGAAGGGCCACTTGGCCGTGGGGTTCTTCGGGTCCGGTTTCGCGTAGCCGAAGTTGCCCTTGTAATTGCAGACCAGCTCGGGCTTCCCGTCGCCGTCGAGGTCCGTGAACGTGGGTGACTCGTTGTCCACCTCGTCGAAGACCTGATGCCGCGCCCAGTGCTGCGCCTTGCCCTGCGGGTTCACGTAGAGGAAGGCCGGCGTGCCGGGCAGGCCGTAGGTCAGCACGTCGTTCCAGCCGTCGCCGTCGAAGTCGTGGATGAACGCGAAGAAATTGTCCGACGAGTAGGAATTCTTGCTGCCGAACACGCCCTCGAAGCCGGGGAACTCGACGTCTTGGCCGTCCTTCTTCGTCTTGGTCGTGCGCGTGGCGGGATAAAGCTCGTGGCGCTTCGTGAAGCCCGGCCCCTCCCACCAATACGGGCCGAAAACGGCGTCGGGTTTTCCGTCGCGGTTCAGGTCGCCGAACATCGCGCCCTCGGACCAATAGTATTTTTCGAGGTGCTGCTTCTTGAACGACACGAGCGTGGGCTCGGCGGCGAAGACGGAAAGCGAGACGAGCGCGGGCGCGAGGGCCAGCGCGAGGGCGCGGGGACGGAGCTTCATGGCGCTGGTTGTCGCAAGCGGCGCGGGAGGGGTCAAGCCCTTGCCGGGTGGCGCGGAGTTCGGCGTTGCATTTCCCGCCCGCGCCCCGTTCACAATCGGCCATGCGCTCCACCTGCTTCGCCGCCACCTTGCTGGCCCTGCAACTCGTCGCCTCCGCCGCCCTGCCCGACGGCGTCCGGCGTGTGAAGGTGCTGAACTATCCCGACTGCTTCGAGCTGTCCAACGCCGACACCCGCGTGACGCTCGGCCATCACGTCGGCGGGCGCGTGCTGGAATACGTTCATCAGGGCAAGAACGCGCTCTACCTCGACCCGCGCGAGGAGAAGTGGGGCACGCCCGGCGGGCCGAAAGCGCCATCCAGCGCAGGCCGCTTCGACATCGGCCCCGAGTATCTCATCCCGAAGCGCGACACGCTCTGGGCCGGCGTGTGGGCCGCCGAAGCCATCGGCCCGCGCGCCGTGCGACTGACGAGCAAGCCCGACGCCGCCACCGGTGTGCAGCTCATCCGCAATTTCCGCCTCGCCGCCACCGGCACGCACCTCGCCTGCGAGCAGGTCATCAAGAACGTTTCCAGCGAGCCGAAGTATTGGACCCACTGGAGCCGCACCTTCGCCGTGCATGGCGGCATCGGTGTCATCCCGCAGACGCCGGACACGCGGCGTTATCCCAACGGCTTCGTGATGTATAACCAAGGCGCGGAGCACAACATCATCCTCAAGCCCACGGACCCAAACGTGCGCATGCGCGGCAATTTCCTCGAAGTGCTTGGGCCGACCAAGCAGCCCAAGCTCGGCTTCGACTCGAACGCCGGGTGGTTCGCCTACGTCATGCCGCACGACCAGGCGTTCGTGAAGCGCTATCCCTCGCCCAAGGACGGCGTGTATCCCGAAATCGCCGGGCTGACGCTGTGCTTCTGGTATCCGCAGGCAAACTTCGTGCCCGCGTGC
Source organism: uncultured Klebsiella sp. (assembly GCA_964591495.1). Taxonomy (GTDB): domain Bacteria; phylum Verrucomicrobiota; class Verrucomicrobiia; order Limisphaerales; family SXTU01; genus SXTU01. The sequence continues at coordinate 2,683 of CAZQEW010000050.1, read as the reverse complement.
GAACTCGAGCCACACGGCCCGCGCAAGCCCATCGCTCCGGGCGCTAGCGTGAGCTTCACCGAGGACTGGTATCTGCTGCCGCACAAGTATCCGGCCGCAGGCGAGCAGATTGATTTGGCGAAACTGAGCGCGCAGGTGGAGGCGGCGTTCAAGTGAGTGTGCCGGGCTAATTGCGCAATTCCTAATTCCCATGCCCCTTCCAACCATCGTCCTCACGCACGCGGCCGGGCCGCACCTCGATGCTTATTTTGCCGGCCTCGCCGCCAGCTCTGAAGTCGGTGACGTATTCGTCGCCGACGCCGGCGGAGCCACCTTCGCCGCCGCACAAAAAGCGCTCGGGCCAAAGCTCAAGGCCACCGGCAAGGACGCCGTCGCGTTGCTGCGCGAGCACAAGCCCAAGTTTGCCGTGGTGGCCATGGAAGCCGCGGTCGCCCCGGCGGCCATTGACGCCGCGCTGGACCACGGCTGCCACGTCCACGCGGAGAAGCCCGCGTGCGTGCGCGCGTCGGACTTCGAGCCGCTTGTGCGGAAAGCTGAAGGCAAGCACCTCCACCTGATGCTCGCCTTCGCCAACCGCCTCCGCCCGGAGGCCCGCGAGGCGCAGCGGCTCGTGCGCGAAGGCCGGCTCGGCAAACTTTACGGGATGGAAATCCACCTCGTCGCCGACCAGACGCGGCTCAAAAGCCCGAGCTACAAGCAGGCTTGGTATGCGCAGAAAGCGCGCGCGGGCGGCGGGCATTTGACCTGGCTCGGCATTCACTGGCTGGACCTCGCGCTGTTCATCACCGGCGCGGAAGTCGAGGCCGTCGCGGGCTTTTCCGGCAACGTCGGCGGGCAGCCGCTGGACGTGGAAGATGCGAATGCCGCCGCACTCAAGTTCACCGGCGGCTACTTTGGCACGCTCACCAGCGGCTATTACCTCGACCGTGGCTATCATCAGCACCTCAAGGTCTGGGGCGAGAAGGGCTGGCTGGAGCTGAACCATCAGCCCGAGGTCAGCCTGAAATGGTATTCCACCGCCGAGCCAAAGGTGAACGGCATCCAGACCTACACGCCCCCGAACGAGCCGACCGGCTACACGCCGTGGGTGCACGCCTGTGCCCGCGCCGCCGCCGGGCTGCAAGACCCGCCCGTGACCGGCCGCGAAGGGTTGCGCGTGCTGGACACCATCTTCGCCTTCTACGAAGCGGCGAAGTCAGGCCAGACCAAGGCCGTGAAGCGCGGCTGAGTTTCTCCGCGTCCGCATGCCACCCAAACTCCAACTGGCCATCGGGGCCGTTTGCGTGGTGGCTGCGCTCTACTGTGGCATCCGAGGCATCCGCGAGCAGTTCCGCTCGGGTAAGTCGTTCTTGTATTCGGAGGACCTGCACGGATTTACCAAGCAGTTCTCCGTGGACAGGCGTTCGCAGCCCGCTGGCTTTTGGTATGCCGTAATACTCTGGGGTCTCGTCGCGCTGCTCGTGCTAGCCCACGGCGTTGCCCTAATTTTTGAGGCTTGGAAAAAGCTCGGATGGTGATTCCGTCGCGTCAGCCGGCGCCGATTAGGCTTCAAATCAAAGCGAACGAGGCGGGTGACGCTGTTCAGCTGCGCGCCGAAATTTCCAGCATCCGCTCAATGGGCGCGCGGGCCTTGGCGATGACTTCGGCCGGCAGATCGAGCTGGGGCGCGCGACGGGCCATGCAGTCGCGGAGCTTCTCCAGCGTGTTCATCTTCATGTAGCGGCACTCGCTGCAACGGCAGTTGTCCGTCGGCATCTGCGTGACGTTGAACACGGGCGCGCAGAGAAACTCCTTGCCCGGGCATTCCTTCCGCATCCGGTGGATGATGCCGGACTCGGTGACGATGACGAAGCGCTTCGCCGCGTCGTTTTTGCAGAAAGTAACCATCTTCTCGGTCGAGCAGACGGCATCGGCGAGCTGCCGGACCTCGCGGAGGCTTTCCGGGTGGACAACGATCTTCGCGTCAGGATACGCGGCGCGGGCGCGGAGGATCTGGTCGCGCTGGAACTCGACGTGTGCGTAACAGTTGCCGCGCCAGAGCGTCATCGGGCGGCCGGTCTGCTCCATGACCCATTGGCCGAGGTTTTCGTCGGGCACGAAGAGCAGGTCGCGGTCGGCCGGCGCGGCGCGGACGATCTTCTCGGCGTTGCCGCTGGTCACGATCACGTCGCTGATGGCTTTCACCGCCGCCGAGCAGTTGATGTAGGCGATGGTGTAGAAGTTCGGGTTCGTGGCCTGCAGCTTCGCCAGCTCGGGCGCGGGGCAACTGGCTTCCAGCGAACAGCCGGCGTCAAGGTCGGGCAGCAGCACGAGCTTGCCGGGGTTGAGGATTTTCGCCGTCTCCGCCATGAAGTGGACGCCGCAAAAGACGATCACGTCCGCGTTGGTGCCCGCCGCCTGTTGCGCGAGGCCGAGGGAGTCACCCACGAAGTCCGCGACGTCCTGGATCTCGGGCACCTGGTAGTTGTGCGCGAGGATGACGGCGTTGAGCCGGCGCTTGAGCGCGTGGATTTCGGCGTTGAGCGCGGCGGTCTCGGCGGGCGGACGGGCGGCGCGGGCGGTGGGGAGCGTAAGATCCGCACCGCGCGGCTGGGCTTCGGCCAAGTCAATCATGCCGCGCACGCTACTGCCCGACTGCGGGAGCGTCAACGCGCCGGGGAGCAGGGCCAGGGTCGCAGGGCGA
>CAZQEW010000049.1:6287-27686 GCA_964591495.1 uncultured Klebsiella sp. | reverse complement strand
AGGAGACCACCAGCGACTACGACCGCGAGAAGCTCCAGGAGCGCCTCGCCAAGCTCGCCGGCGGTGTCGCCGTCATCAACGTCGGTGCGGCCACCGAGACTGAGATGAAGGAAAAGAAGGCCCGTGTCGAAGACGCGCTGCACGCGACCCGCGCGGCCGTCGAAGAAGGCATCGTCCCTGGCGGTGGCGTGGCTCTGCTCCGCTGCCTGCCTGCGATCGACGCCGTGAAGGGTGCCAACACCGACGAACAGCTCGGTGTGGAAATCGTCAAGCGCGCCATCGAGTGGCCTGCCAAGTGGCTTGCCAACAACGGCGGCTACGAAGGCTCCGTCGTCGTGCAGGAGATCAAGAAGCGCAAGGGCAACGAAGGCTTCAACGCCGCCACCGGCGACTACGAAGACCTCGTGAAGGCCGGCGTCGTGGACCCGAAGAAGGTCACCCGCACCGCGCTCCAGAACAGCAGCTCCATCGCGGGCCTGCTGCTCACCACCGAGTGCCTCATCACCGAAATGCCGGAGAAGGAAAAGCCGGCCGCCGGTGGTGACCACCACGGTCCGGGCGGCATGGACATGTAATCGGTCCCCCGCACTGGCTTCAGTTCACAGGGCCGGCCTGCGTTTCGCAGGCCGGCCTTTTTCATTGAGGTCGAGTTGGTGCGTTTTGGATAGGGCCAAAAGGCTCCATCTATCTGCCTACTTGAGCATGGCAGCCGGCCTGCTGACTTTGGACAGAACTGCTGCCTTGGGCCACCGGCGCAAACCAGTCATGAGATTATTGTCAAACCCCTCCCGCCTCCGCGTATCGCTCAGGCGTGCCTTCACCTTGGTGGAGGTCTTGGTGGCCATGTGTATCGTGGGGGTGCTCTTTGTGTCGCTTTATGCCGGCATCACCGCCGGCTTTGGCGTGATGAGCCAGACGCGGGAGCAAATGCGGGCCACCCAGGTCATGATCGACAAGATGGAGACCCTGCGGCTCTACAGTTGGTCGCAGATTGGCACTTTCGGCACCTCGACCTCCTACATTCCCTCCACTTTTTTCGAGGCGTTTTACCCGACGTCTACCAACTTCACGGCCAGCACCGTGACGACCAACGTTTCGGGCTTGGGACTTGGGTTCGTCTATTATGGCACGGTCTCGATCACCAACGCCGGGTTTACGGAAAACTATTCCAACAACGTCAGGCTGGTGACCATCACGCTCCGGTGGACTAACGGCTCCCCACGCTCCCAGACCATGTCCACCTACGTCGCCCAGTATGGTATTCAAAACTACATCTACTAGCCGCCGTTCGGCCATGACCTTGGTGGAGGTGATGGTCGCCACCGTTCTGGGAACCCTCATCCTGGCGGGGGCCGGCTCCCTCATGGTTTACAACGTCCGCAGCTTGGCCGCGCTGACGAATTACACCGACCTTGACCGCTACAGTCGCAACGCGGTGGACCGCATCTCCCGCGACGTCCGGCAGGCTGCGACGCTGGCCTCCTTCACCACCACGGAGCTGCGCTTCACATTTCCCAGTGCGTCCGACGTGTATTACACCTACGACCCCCGGGGCCGGACGCTCGTCCGCCGCCAGGGCGCGGATCGCACGGTGTTGTTGCAGGAGTGCGATTCGTTGACGTTCACGGTTTACGGCCGGAACAACATTTCGAACTCCTGGGACCAGTTCGAGGTCACCACCGCGGCCAACGCCAAGCTCATCAAGCTTAACTGGACCTGCTCCCGCACGATCTTGGGCGAGGCTCGTAACACCGAGAGTATTCAGACCGCGAAGGTCGTGCTTCGCAAACAGGACTAAAACCTATGCTACTACCGGCCTCCACTTTCGCGGCTCGTCGGCGCGGCAGCGTGCTCATGGGCACCCTCCTCATTGCGGTTGTCATTGGCGTCACCCTCGCGAGCTTCCTCGACCTCACCGGCTCCCAACATCGGGCCACCATGCGTTCGCAGGTTTGGAACTCCTGCATCCCCATTGCCGAAGCCGGCTTGGAAGAAGCCCTCACCCACGTCTACCTGAACAGCACCAACCTGGGGAGCCAGGGTTGGTCCACCTCCACTTCCGGTTTGACCCTCAGCAATGGCATCTCCCTCACGGGCACCGTTTACTACCGGGTCCGCTCGCTTAACGGTGGCAACTACATCGCCGCCGTCCAGGGTGGCACCACCCCGACGCTGACCGTCCAAGGTAATCTCCCCAAGCCGCTTTCCAGCACGGACATGCTCTCTCGCACGATCCAAGTCCGGACCGTTGGGGGCGCGCTCTTCTCCCGCGGCCTGGTGGCCAAGGGCAACATCGATTGGAACGGGCAGATCACGTCCGACAGCTTTGACTCGCAGAACCCGCTGCGGAGCACGGGCGGACGCTACGACCCCGCCAAACGTGACGACAACGGTTCGGTCGGCTCCGTCGAGGGGAATGTGCGGCTCGGCTCGCAGGGCATCATCTACGGCATGGTGGCCACGGGCCCGACCGGAGCCGCCGTCACCGGGCCGAGTGCGGCAGTGGGCAGCATCACCTTCATCTCCTCTGGCCGCACTGGCATCCAGACCGGCTTTTATCAGAACGACCTGAACGTCTCCTTCCCTGATGCCAGCCTGCCGTTCTCCAGCACTACCATTCCGGCCGGTGGTAACGTCGTCAACGTCTCCAGCATCACCACCAACAGCACCGCTTCCAACTCCCTCGCCTACCCTGCAAGCCCCGGCGGCCCGGTCACCACCAACTCCGTCACCAGCACCACCTACCCGGCGGGCACCACCTTTCCGGTCACCACCAACGTCGTCGCCACCACCACCACGGCGAAGCTCAAGGGCGTTACGACTACCAGCACCTCCTACGCGACCAATTACACCTTTACCCAGTTCACCTGGACTTCGACCTCCTACGTGACCAACTACTCGACCAATTATTACGACCACATCTTGGACACGGGCGACTACTACCTCTCCGGCATTGCCAACAAGGATGTGCTCGTGCGCGGCAACGCCCGGCTCTACGTGGACGGCAATATCAGCCAGTCCGGCGGCAAGGCCATCACCGTCGCCAACACCGGCACGCTCAAGACCTGGGTGAAGGGCACCATCAGCTTCTCCGGCAACTCCGCGGTGAACACCACCGGCGACGCCTTGCGCATGCAGATCTACGGCCTCCCCTCCTCCTCGGACGTGAGCTTCAGCGGCAACTCGGAATTCACCGGCCTGCTTTACGCCCCGCAAGCGCAACTGCGCTTCAACGGCGGTGGCGGCGACCGCGTGGACTTCATGGGGGCGGCCATCGTCGGCTCGGCCCAGCTCAACGGCCACTACGAGTTCCACTACGACGAAAACCTTGGCCGCAACGGCCCCTCCGCCGCCTTCGTCATCGCCTCTTGGACGGAGCTCTAGGCCGCTGGCCAGATCGGATGGTTCAACCGGTAGGGAGATGGGGCATTAAGCATTTTTGCGATGGCCTTCCTTCCGTAATTTCCATTCGGCTCACAACAAAAGGGTGGTGGCCTTAGGTTGGCTCCAGAAATACCACATTTGAGTTACTAATTGTCGGTTTGACGTTCGACCCTGACTCAGAGGAAGGCTGAAGGTTTGCAACTACTTGACCATATTGAACTAACGTTGAGAAGAAAGGACCAAAATCGTCTGCGGTAACGAATTGGATACGCTTAGGGTTAAGCCTTGTTAGGTGGTTTACGATTAGATTTGCAACTGATTTGGCGGCTAAGTATTTCTATCTCCGTCCCGAACGAGCAGCGTAAAAGTCATTGGTCAGCAACAAACAGTAGCCCGGTTGGCTGCCCGCCGAGCCCCGTATCAAGTAACCGACAAATGAAAGTTAACCATCCCGGCAAACGTGGCTTTACCCTCGTCGAAATCATGATCGTCGTGGCCATCGTGGGCTTGCTCGCGGCCATCGCCATCCCCAATTTTGTCAAAGCCCGCGGCACGGCGCAGAAAAACTCCTGCATCGCCAACCTGAAGCAGCTTGAAGGTGCGGTCCAATCATGGGCGCTCGAAAACAAGAAGACCTCTGGTGACCCCGTGACCACGGCTGACGCCGCCAGCTTTCTCAAGGGCTCCGCCTTTCCCGGCTGTCCGGCAGGCGGGAGTTACTCGTTGACCCAAGTGGGGGTTTCCCCCACCTGCTCGAGGTCTGGCGAGGGGCACACCCTCTGATCCATGGCAGGCTTTAGATTGCCGTAAAGCGCGGAGTCACCCCATGGAGATCCTCGTGGGCAGACGCAACTGAATTTACTTACGGCTTTTTGGTCTTTTCCTGGCTCTTGGCGACGGCTTCCTCGGCGGCGGCGGCCTGGGTGAGCTCCGCCCATTGCTCCTTGGTCAGGTTGCCCTCCAGGCGGGCGCGGAAGTTCTTCAGCACTTTCTGCTGCACCTCGCGGCGGAGTTCCTCCTGGCGGGCCTTGTCGGTCTTGACGACCTGCTCAAACTGGCCGCGGTATTCCTCCTGGGCGGCGGTGAGCGACTCGTCGTAAAGGCCGTTGATGGTGCCCACGAGCTTGCGCTGTTCAGGAGTGAGGATGGCCTCGACGCGCGTCTGGAACTGGCCGCGCGCCACTTCCTGCGCCCGCTGCGCGGCATCGCGCTCCGCCTCGGAGGCGTTGGGGTTCAGTTTCACCTTGGTGCCGAGTCCGCGCAGCTTCTCATCGTCAAGCGTCTCTGCGCGTGCCGTGAGAAGTTTCTCCTTTTGTTCGGCGGAGAGCAGGAGCGCGGCGTTGAGGCCGGGAATGAACGGTCCGGTGAGCGGGTTCTTCTTGGCCGACCACAGCAGGGGGAAGCCGGCGAGGTCGTTGGCTTTCTGTTTTTGTGCTGCGGCCGGCAACGCCAGCGCGGCAACCATGAGGCTCAAGGAAAGCCAGAGGCGGGAACGACGAGTCGAGCAGGTGAGATGCATGGCCAATGGACTCCGGTGGGCGGGTGAATTATCAACCGACGCAAGGGAGACGCTCGTCGGGATTGTGGGGCGAGTTCGTGCGAGTTTGGCTGTGGGCTTCGGCCCTAGTGCGGCAGGGCTGAAAGAGTTCAGAAAACGTGTGGGAATCGGCACGGCGGCAGCTACGATGTCGATTCTCGCCGAAGTGCAGTCGGTGAAATAGCCAACGCAATAATACCTAAAACCACGGTGGCCCTCGCTGCGCCGGATCACCTCATCGAAAGGCAAACAATGAAAGTTCAACAGTCCCGTAAGAGCGGTTTCACGCTCGTGGAAATCATGATCGTGGTGGCCATCATCGGCCTCCTCGCCGCCATCGCCATCCCGAACTTCGTGAAGGCGCGCGCCACGGCCCAGAAGAACTCCTGCATCGCCAACCTCAAGCAGATTGACGGCGCCGTGCAGCAGTGGGCCCTGGAAAACAAGAAGACCTCCACCGACGCGGTGACCACCACCGACGCGGCCAGCTACCTGAAGGGCTCGATCCTGCCGGTCTGCCCGTCCGGCGGCACCTACTCGACCACGACGGTCTCCGCTTCTCCGGCCTGCTCCAAGTCGGCGGATGGTCATACCCTGTAAGCCCAGATTAGTTTTGGCATGGAAGATCACGGCCCCGGTGCATTGCGCCGGGGCCGTGATCGTGTTCAGGCAGGGAGCTCATTCGCAGCTTCGCGAACTGCCGCCATGGTTCTGCGGGCAGACGATGGCGCTATTGGTCCTTCAGCCTGAACGATGTCTAGGGGCTACCCGTAGATGACGGTCTGGCCAAGGCTGGCCCGCCGTTTTTCCCCACAGTTTGCGTTGAAAATGCCGAAGGAATCACAGAGGCTGCATTGCAATCAGCGGCATCGGCATGCCAGAAGGGCCTCGGAAGCAGCGCAACACGTTCTGTTCTGGCACACTGCCTGCGCTGGTCAGAGCGACGGGCCGACTGTTCGCGGCGCGCCACCGACATGAAGCTGAAGCTAACCAGACGATTTGCCAGCCTGCTGGTGGCCGCTGGCTGGCTGGGGTTGGCGGTGGCGGCCCCGGCGCAGGGCAAGCCTGACCCGGGCAAAGCCGACCAAGGGCAGGGCAAGGGCAAGCCCACAATTGAGCAACGCAGCGTGGTGGTGCCACGTGAGCCGCTGCCTGAGCCGGCCGAAAAGGGGAAGCCCGCCACGCCCGGCCGGCCGGATAAAGCGCAGACTCCGGCAGATGTCCAGACGCTGATCAAAGACTTTCAAGCCGCCCGCGAGAAGTTCCTGTCAGACCAAAAGGCAATCGCCCGCCAGTATCAGCAGGCTTCCGAGGAGGAGCGCCAGGCCATCCGCGAGCGGATGAAGGAAACGCTCGACCGACTCAAGGAGCAACAGAAGGCATTGCAGCAGGACATGCGCGACCGCGCGAAGGAGCTGAAGCAGAAACTGCATCCCGACTTGAACCGGCTGATCGACAATGGTTCCACCGAAGGGGGCCGCGGCCGATGAACCGCCTCACCCAAATCCACCAGCCGATGTTCACCAACACCACCTAAGCCTGTTCAGCCTTTGATTCAGCCGCCATCCACAGCCACGACGAAACCGGAGCGCCCCTGGCTCCGGTCGCGTCATTTGCCGGTGCTGGTCATTGCCGCGACGCTGGCCGTTTTTGCGTTGGGCATCCTGGCGGTCACGCTGCATTTGCGCACGGAAATCCGGGAGGACATTGCCCGGCGCGAGGGGGAGATCCTGCATTCCGTGGCCATGATGCTCCAGGCGGAGGAGGATCGCGGACTCCTTGAGGAACCCAGCGTCCAGCTCAAAATCCTGCTCAAGACTTCGCGCCTGAAAGGTGTGATCGCCGCCCGGCTCTACGATGAGCGCGGCGGCTTCGTCTCCGCCTTCCCCGAGTATGTGAGCGACGGGGTGCTGGCGGAATCCGACCGGGCGCGGTTACGGGAGCTGCAGACCGTCGCCCGTCCCCATGGGCGCGGGACGCACAACGGACTGTTCGAGGCGGGCCGGGCCGGCGAGATCCCGTTGGAGCTTTACGAAATCATTGTGCCCCTTCACGCGCAGGGCGAGCGGCAGCTGCTCGGTATCGCACAGTTCATTCTCGACGGGCGTGGGCTGGCTTCGGAGCTGCGCGGCATCGACCAAAGTCTGACCAATCAGGCCGCGGCCGTGTTTCTCATTGGCGGGGCCGTCATGGTCGTGGCGTTGCGCTGGGCATTCGGCCGCCTGCAGCGCGCCCAGGAGCAGTTGGCGCGGCGGTCCCGCAGTCTTTTGGAGGCGAACCGTGAGCTGGCGCTGGCCAGCAAGACTTCCGCCGTGGGCGCGCTGGCCGCCCACCTGTTGCATGAACTCAAGAGCCAGCTCTTCGGCGTCCAGGCACTCCTCGCCGGCCGGCGCGCCAGTGAGGCGGACAAGTCCGAGCCGGCGTGGCGCACCGCCGCTGAATCCGCGCAGCGGATGCAGGCGCTCATCGCGCAGCTGCTGGGCGTCATCCGAAATGAGCAGGGTGCCGCCAATGGTTACGAGGTCTCCCTTGCCGAACTGGCCGGCATTGTCACGACGCAGGCCCAGCCTCTGGCTCACGCGTGCGAGGTCACGTTCACGGCGGAAGTGAAATCGCCCGGAACCGTCTCCAGCCGCGCGGCAAACTTGGTGGGCATCATCCTCGGTCACCTCGTTCAGAATGCGATCCAGGCCACTCCGCGCCGGAAAGCCGTCCGATTGATGCTCCACGGCGGGCACCACGGCGTCCGCTTCGAGGTGCGCGACGAGGGAACCGGATTTCCTGAGGAAATGCGCCCGCTGCTCTTCAAACCTTGCCTGTCTTCGAAGGAGGGCGGCAGCGGGCTGGGGCTGGCCTTGTGCAGGCAGCTCGCGGCGCATCTGGATGCTGAACTCGAGTTGGTGCAGAGCACCCCGCAGGGCTGCGTGTTCGTGCTGACTTTGCCGGAGCATCCCACCAGCGACTCCGTCACCGAGAGCCGCAACCCGCTTGCAGCTCAGGCGGATTGGGTCATCAAAGCCAATTGATTTCATGCGGTTGGTTACCCCTCTCCAAATCACGCAGGGAAAGAGCCTCCCGCTGCTAGGGATGTTCGGGTGGAGCCTGCTGGCGTGGCTGCTGTTGGCGGGGCACGGATACGCCATGGACCAGCCGCTGCGGTGGCGGTGGTCAAATCCCACCCCACACGGCGGAAACGTCTTCGACATGGCCTACGGAGTTGGACTGACCGTGCAGGTATGCGAGCGGGGCCAGATCTACACGAGCGATGACCTGCGGCTCTGGTATCCCCGTGCCAGCGGCACGACCAACGCACTGCGTGCCGTTACGTATTTCGGCAGCCGCCTGCTCGTCACGGGGGAGAAAGGCACGGTTCTGTGGGCGGATTCGCTGGAAGATTTTCAGCTGGTCAACCTCGGGACCGCCGACTGGCTGGAGGGCCTCGCCGCGTCCAGTTCGCTGGTGGTCGCGGTCGGTGACAACGGCGCGGCCTACGCCAGCACCACCGGCACAAACTGGAGCCGCGAGAACACCGGCTTTACCGACTGGCTGCGCGGCGTGGCGGCGGGCAACAACATCTTCGTGGCCGTTGGCGAGCGCGGGCGCATTGCCACACGCGCGGCCAACGGCAACTGGTCGGTCGAGACGAGCGGCACCACGGCGCATCTCAATCGCATCGCGTTCATCGGCTCGCAGTTCTGGGCCGTGGGCGACGCGGGCACGGTGCTCATTGGCAGCAGCAACGGGAAAACCTGGACGCCACACACGGGCTTCACGACGACCAACTCGCTTTACGCGGTGGCGGGCACGAATGACTACCTCGTCATCGTCGGAGATCGCGAGGTGCGGCTCCAGAACGGCAGCGGCGGCTGGACGGACGAGCTGCGCGGCAACCTCAGCTCCCCCCCGCCGAACTGGACCTATTACTCGGCTTCCTGGCAGGGCAGCCTGCACTTCATCGCCGGGCGCTCGGGCATGATGCTCGAAGGCATCAAGACTAACGCCGTCGGCCCGACGCTCTGGACGCAGCGGGAAGTGCCCATCCGCAACTGGTTGTGGGACGTGCTGCGCCTGCCGCAGTTCTACGTTGCCGTCGGTGATCGCGGCACGGTGATGACCAGTGCCGACGGGGTGAACTGGGAGCTGGAATTGGTGCCGGAGGCCGCGACCAATTCCGTCCTGCTCGGCATCGGCGGCACCACCAATGGCTTGGTGGCGGCCGGCAGTGGCGGGAGAATCCTCTTTAGCGCCGCCTCACCGACCAATGTGGTTAGCACCAACGTCATCGGCGGGGTGGCCCACCTGGCAACCAACCTCACCAGCACGCTGGCGATTGACTGGACAGCCGTTAGCGCGCCCACGACGAACGACCTGCAGGCCGTCGTCTTCCGGAATGGGCTTTGGGTGGTGGCCGGGGCCGCCGGCACGGTGCTCACCAGCGTGGACGGCACGAACTGGGTGGCGCAGTCCAGCGGTTCCGCGGCCTTCCTCTCCGGCGCGGCGTCGCTGAACAGCTTGGTGCTGCTGACCGGAGATCGCGGGACAATTCTTACCAGTCTCGACGGCACCAACTGGGCGGCGCAGGTGAGCGGAACAACGAATTGGATCTGCCGGGTTCGGGCGCTGAACGGCCGCCTCGTTGCAGTCGGCGAGGGCGGCCTGATCCTCACCAGCACGAATGGCACGAACTGGTCCAGCCTCAGCAGCGGCACCAGCCGGCTGCTCAATGCCGTGGCTTATCTCGGCGATTCCTATTATGCGGCCGGCGCACAGGGCACGTTGTTGCAAAGCGGCAACCTCACCACCTGGACGAATGTGGGCACACTCACGCAGAAGTCCCTCTACGGCTTGGCCGGTGCGAGCAACCAGATCGTCACCGTGGGCATCGAGGGTGCGGTGCTGCGCAGCCTGCTGACGCCCTCGCTTGAACCCGTGACCTTCAGCCGGATCGGCCGCGCTGCCGGGCAGAACCTGATGCTGCTCGCGGGGCGTCCCGATCAGCGGGTGACGCTGGAGCGCAGCACCACACTGACCAACTGGGTGGAGGGGATCACCTACGAGCTGATTGATCGCACGGGCACGCTGCTGCTTTTGGAGGCGCCTGATGCCAGCGGCGCAGCCCGCGAGTTCTTTCGCGGTCGCCTGGCCCCATGAGCCCCATGGCCTACGGCCATTCAGCCTGATTGCGGGGATGTTCCGTTTGTGTTACCCATTGGAGTAACGAGACATCCAAAATGCCCGCTAAACGCATCCGACTCCTCCTAGTGGACGATCACGAAGTTGTCCGTGCGGGCTTGGGCTCCTTGCTCGCGCAGCATGGTGAGCTGGAGGTGGTCGGCGAGGCCGGCACCGTGGCCGCCGCCATCGAGGCAGCGGAGAAACATCGGCCGGAAGTGGCGTTGCTTGATGTGCGGTTGCCTGACGGCAGCGGGTTTGAGGCGTGCCGCCGGCTGCACCAGCTCAATCCGCCCGTCCGGGTCATCATCCTCACTGCCTTTGCCGATGACGAGATTGTGATGCAGGCCATTGGCTCGGGTGCGGAGGGATACCTGCTCAAGGAAATCGATGAACAGGGTTTGGTGCGCGCGATCAAGGAGGTCGCCGAAGGGCGCTCGATTCTGGATCCGGCCGTGACGCGGCGGGTGCTCAACCGCGTGAAGGAAGGCGGCTCGGCCGCCCAGCCCGGCAAGCTCGACCGCCTCTCGGCGCAGGAGCGGCGCGTGCTGGAATTGGTGGCTCAAGGCAAGACCAACAAGGAGATCGGGTTAGCCATGAGCCTGAGCGACAAGACCGTGAAGAACTACCTGAGCAATCTCATGGAGAAGTTGCAATTGAGCCGGCGCTCCCAGGCAGCGGCCTTTTACGTGCAGCATTCCGGCTCGTAGTTCGTTGCCGGGCCGGTGATGCTCGCCGTATGCGAGACGCACGGCATGGCTTCCTGCGGCAATGGGCCTGCGCATTCGTCTCCTGCATGGTCGCAGGAGGCATGGCCTTCGCATCGCAGGAAATTCCGGTTGATCCGCTCTCGGCAGTTCTTCCGCCCGCCCCGGAACTCATGGCATTCTCGCCGTGGGATACGGTCTTCACCTTCCAAAGCAGCGCTGGTTGGAAGGACAACGTCGCACTCAGTGCCCTGCGGCGCGAGAGCAGCCCGCTGCTCCGTCAGCTGGCAGAGGTCATCGTTTTCCGCATGCCGACGGACGGGCTGGATTTCAACGCCTACGTTTCGGCCGAGGACACCCGCTATCTCGCCCGCACCGTCGTGGACAAGGAACAACACCTGCTGGCGCATGCACAGTTGAAGCGCGCTTGGGGTGCCGACTGGAGCACGAGCTTGACGGGTGAGTATCTCTATCAGAACCAGGTGCTGGATCTTTCCACCAGCCTTGCCACGCCCACGGTGCTGGCCGTGGAAAGCCACCTGTATGCCGCGCGGTTTGGCCTGCGCCGCGCATTGACGGAGCGTTGGTGGGCGGAGCTTGAGCCTTCGTTCGGGCGGCAGGATTTCAACAGTCCGCTGGACGACTATTGGGAGGGTGGCCCCAGGCTCGCCGTGGGGGTGGCGACGGGAGGTGGCGCGGAACTCACCTTTGGCTACGAGCTGAACCACCGGGTGCATGACCGGCGGGAGCAGTTGGACCGCGCGGGCGCGGCGCTGCCCGGGTCGGAGCTGACCTTCACGCAGCACCGCGCGCAGATCATGTGGAAGCGGGACTGGGACGCAGCGCGGCGGTGGCGCACGATCACGCGCCTCGGCCACGATTACAGTCAGGACAACGGCCCCGGATTTTTTGACTTCCGCGCGTGGCGGGCAAGCCAGCAGGTGCGCTGGGTGGTTGCGCCGTGGGAGGTGAGCGTCACGGGGCGGTTCGCGGCGTTTCATTATCCCCATCAGCCTGTGGGGCTGGCCGATCCCCGGTCGTTGGAGCGGACGACTTACGCCTTCAATTTCCGCGCCGAGCGGGCCATGACCCAACGCGTGAAGTGGTTCGTCGATTACGACTTCGAGCGGCTCCTCTCCAACCAGGCCGCGACAGGGTATCTCGTGAACCTCCTGCACTCGGGGTTCACCGTGGAGTTTTAGCCACCTTGGGAGGTGCATCGCCCCAATAGCGCCTCGCGTTACTTTAAAGTAGAGCCTAACGGCCCTAACATTATTTGACTTGGCATCCTTTTGGCTCTATCACGCTTGGGAAGACGTTTACTTAATTCCCCATGAATCTACCTCAAGTCAGCGCACCGTGGAGCGGGCCTAGTCGCGCGCAAACGGCCGGTTTCACCCTGGCGGAGGTAGGGATGGCTGCCGCGATCGCGCTGATGACGGTGGCGGGCATCATCTACGGTTACACGCAATCGAGCCAGCGGGCCGAGTGGTCCGGCTATTCGTTGGCGGCGCACGCGGCTGCGACGCAGCGGTTGGAGCAGACGCGCGCCTGCCGGTGGGACACGGAGACTGGCGTTGACCAGCTCGTGGCGGCGAACTTCCCGCAGCAGGTCGTCCTGCTCGACATTCCGGTGGTGGGGACCAACGCGTTTTTCGGGACCAACGTCACCACCATTTCGACCATCTCCGCCACAGCGCCGCAATTGCGGATGATCCGGGTGGAGTGCCGCTGGCGCTTCCCTACCACGGGCCGGGTGTTCACCAACGTTGTGGTCACCTACCGCTCACCGGATGCCTGACATGAGATTCTTCACCGGCAATTCTTCCTCGCCTGCCCGCCGCCAGCGGGCCACCACCCTGGTGGAACTGCTCATCACGGCGTCGCTGATGGTCGTTGTGCTGGGCGGAGTGGTCTACAGCCACCTGATGGGTGGCAAGCTGATGCAGTTCGCGGCGGCAAAGCTCGGGGCGTCGGACTCGGCACGCGAGGCGTTTGGCAAGCTGCAGGATGAAATTCGGGCCGCCACGACGATTCAGGTTGGAGACGGCACGGCCTCCATTTTCGTCCCCGCCACCAATGGCGCCGCCTTGCAGGGCCGGGCCGTTCAGATCTTCCCCACCACCAACCAGAGCTGGTGGATACGTTATTATTATCAGACCAATACCGGCGAGCTGCGCCGGGTCACCTCGAGCAATGCCACGCCGCAGGTCATCGCCTCCTTCGTGACCAACGCGGTGATCTTCGCGAAGGAGGATTACCTCGGCAACATCCTCACGGCGGACGCGGGCAACTCCGCCATCAACGTGCGGCTCCAGTTTTACCAGCTCACCTACCCGGTGACGAAGGTGGGCACGAACAACTACTACGAATACTTCCAGCTCCAGTCCCGCATCACGCGGCGCATCCTCCAGTGATGACATGAAAACCCATCCCCACTCCCGGCCGGCGCGCCGCGGCGGCTACGCGCTGGTGATGGTCATGGTCTTCGCCGCCATCGGCCTCACCGTGCTCACTGGCACGATGGACTGGGCCTCGCAGACCTCCCTGATGAACGAGCGCAGTAACCAGATGACTTCAACGCTCTACGCTGCCGAGGCATCCACGGAGCGCATCGTCTCCCGCATGATGTTCGACTTCAAGGCGAGCGGGGAGGGGACCGTTTTCGCCAACCTAGGCTCCTACCGCACGAATGTGCCCACGGCTGGCCAGAGCAGTTATTGGAGTGAATTTCAGTTCTCCAACGCCGCCGGCGTGACCAACCAGAACTATGTGGAACGCACGCGGACGCAGATTTACACCAACCTGAGCGGCCCCTACGCCGGCCTGCGCGGGTTCGTCTCGAATTACCGCGTCGTGTCCAACGCGCGCCAGACCTCCGGCCGCTTCAACCTGACCAACGCCGTGCAGCAGGATCTGCAGCTCGCCTCCATCCCGGTTTTCCAATTCGCCATCTTCTTCAACAGTCTCCTGGAGTTCGTCAACGCCGCGCCTTTGACCGTGCGCGGCCGGGTTCACGCAAACAGCAACATCTTCCTTGGCTCGCCCTCCTCGCTGGCCTTGAATGAAAACGTCACCGCCACCGGGTTCATCGCCAGGCAGGCGTGGTTCGGCTTCACGATGTCCGACTACACTGGCTCGATTACCTACGGCGGCACGGTTACCAGCAACACGAGCGCGTTGACGCTACCCATCGGCACCAACAACACCGCTGCTGCCGTCCGCGAGGTCATTGCCATTCCACCGCCTACCGAGCCCATGAGTTCTGCGATGGGGCAGCAACGCTTCTTCAACAAGGCAGAGATGCTCATCCTGGTCAGCAACGCCACCGTCACCGTGCGGGTCAAGACCCCCTTCGACGCGTCCCCGGTCACGATTCCCTGGACCAACGCCAACTTCTTCATTGCCACCAATGTCAGCTTCACCGACCAGCGCGAGGGCAAGACGATGCGCGTCACCGAACTGGACATCGCGAGGTTCAGGACGTGGGCGGCCACCAACACCTCCGTAATCGCCAAGCTCGGTGCTGGTAACCCGCCCAACTTGGTCTACGTGGCCGACGACCGCACTGTCAGCGCTAGCCAGCAGACTGCCGTGCGCCTCATTAATGGCCAGACACTGCCCGCGCGGGGCCTGACGCTGGCCACCGTCAACCCGCTCTATGTCCGCGGGCACTTCAACTGCACGAACAACGCCCACCTCGGCACGACCAACACGAGTTCCACCCTGCCATCCTCGCTCATCGCGGACGCCCTCACCGTCCAGTCGGGCGCGTGGAGCGACGGCGCCAGTGGTTCGGCCTACACCTCTCGCGTGGCCACGGACACCACGATCAACGCGGCCTTGCTGGCGGGCATGGTCTACACCTCGGCGGATGGCAACACGAGCAAGAGCGGTGGGGTGGTCAATTTCCCGCGCCTGCTCGAGGCGTGGAGCGGCCGCACCCTCACGCTCAACGGCTCCCTGGTGAACCTATTCGACAGCGCCCGTGCCACCGCGCAGTTCCAAGCGCCGGGCGTCTACTACAACGCGCCCAACCGCAACTTCAATTTCGATCCCAACTTCCTCGATTCGACCCGGCTCCCGCCCGGCTCGCCCGAACTGCGCGTGCTCATCCGCGGCGCGTGGGCCGCCGCCCCGCCCAACCGCACGAACTATGTTGCTTCGTTCTAAGTCGATCGAGTGGCTGCTCTTGGCCTGGCTGGTCGCCCTGCCCGTGCTGGGTGGGCTTGTGCAGGTCGCGATGGCGGAGACCAACGCGCCCGCATTTTCGCTCACCACCACCCGTCACGAGCTGGAAGGCATCGGCCATTACTACCGCGCCGTGGCGACGTTGGGCACTAACCAGCTGGCCTTCATCGTGCCCAAGGGCTACTTCATCCGGCTGGACGAGCAGGCCCGCCAGCTCCGGGCGGTGGAGCGCGATGACAAGTGTTCCATTACCGTGCGGCTGTTTTCCGTGCCCACCAATGCCGTGGACACGGCCACCGGGGAGCTCAGGTCGGCGGCCTTCCGGGAACTGCTGCTGGCCCGGCATCCCGAGGCCCGTATCGTCGAGGAGTTGACGCTCACGGCGGGCGGGGCAGCCGGCCCGGCCTATGATTTTGTCTGGCGCACCCAGGCCGGATTTCAACTTCAGTGCCGCATTGCCTTCATCCCCACCCCCGCGGGGATCGTCGAGTTTTACCTGCTCACCAGTGCGGCGGACAAAGATGAGTTCACCCACGCATTGAACACGCTGATGCTTACGTTTCGGTTCGGGTCGAAAGGCCGGATCGAACTGCCCGAGCTGTCCAACAAGTTCTGACTTCAGCCCGCTGCTCCGGTGAAAAACGGATGGCAACCGGCCGCCGGTTTGGCTTAATCGCCGCATGCCGAAGCACGATAAACCCGCTCCCGTCGCCGCTCCGCCGCCTGCGCGTCCCGTCCCGTGGCTGTGGCTCGGATTAGCCGTGGCGGGCGGCGGCCTGCTAGGGTGGGCGGTTGGCAACGGGGGATTCTCCCGGCCGCCGGCTCACGCTGCCGCTCCGGCCCCGGCCTCAGCCGTTTCGCCCGCCGCCACGAAGCCGTCTGGGCCGCCGTCCGTGGCTTCTCTCACCCCGGCACAGTCCAATGCCATCTTCAGAATGACCAACCAGCCGGGGCCCGTGTCGGTAACGAACCCGGCATCCCCGCCGCCGCTGCTCGCTGCACCGTCGCAGCCGCCCATCATCCCCACCGCTGCGCCGCCCGGCGAAACGCTTTACAACGGCATCGTGCTGCCCGCCGTCTGGCCGCCGCGGAATGAATACCGGTCCGGCGAGCCGATGCTCGTGCCCTACTTGAGCAATCCCCCGCCGGTCATTGACATCTCCAATGGCCGCCAGCTCTTCGTGGATGACTTCCTCATCGAGAGCAACACGCTGAAACGCACGTGGCACCAGCCCGCGCTCTACTCGAACAACCCCGTGCTCAAGCCTGACCGTGAGTGGGAGCAGGCCGGGGGCGCCATGGCCATGCCCTTCAGCGACGGCGTCTGGCTGGACCCGATGAACTGGATCAGCCCACCGGAGTTCAAGCCCGCGGAAGTCCAGGATGTGTTCCGGCTCGCGGACCTGCTCAAGCCCGGCACCAATGCGCTGGCCGCGTGGTTTGCCGCCCAGATTTCCCCCGCCGCGCAGGCCAAGCTCAAGGACTCCCGCAGCACCAACCTCACCGACATCGCGGCCATGCAGACCCTGCTGGCGGCCGAGCTGAACCGCGTCATCGCCGGACCATCCATCTTCGAGGCCACGCGTTTCCAAGGGGTGCGCATGGCTGACCGCACGGGCGCGCTGCTGGCCCAAAACCCCGTTGGCGACCGCCTCAAGCGGCTCAATCGCTGGCTGCTGGAGGACGCCTTCCCGCGCGAGCTGTTCCGGATGCAGCCGGTGTTTACCTGTCACTACCTGGCTGGTTACGGGCGCGGCACCGCGCTGGCCATTTCGACCAACGGCCTGGACTGGGAAAAGCCGAACTTCGACGTGCGGCCCGGCAGCAACCTCGTGCAGACCGAACCGCGGGATTCCTCGACCGTTTGGCTCGATCAAAACGAGACGGATCCCCAGCGCCGTTACAAGATGTGGCGTTCGCACAAGGAGGGCGACACTTTCGGCCTGTCGCTGCATTTCTCGCCTGACGGCATTCACTGGGGACCTCGCGTGCTGCGGACCGGTTCGGCCGGGGACCGCACCACGGTGTTCTGGAATCCGTTCCGCAAGGTCTGGGTTTACAGCCTCCGGCATGGCTGGGGTGAGCCGCGGGCGCGCCGTTACTGGGAGGTGAAGGACCTGCTGACCGGCCCGCATTGGCAGGCCATCACCGAACCACCGATGTGGGTGGGTGCCGACCGGCTCGACCCGATGCGCGCGGATTTGCAGGTCACGCCGCAGCTCTACAACCTCGACGCGGTTGGCTACGAGAGCCTGATGGTGGGGCTCTTCACCCTCTGGCGCGGCGACAAGAACATCCCCGAAGGCCGGCCCAAACCGAACTCCGTCTGGCTCGGCTTCAGCCGCGATGGCTATAACTGGGACCGGCCCGTGCGCCAGCCGTTCCTCGATGTGTCCGAGAAAAAGGGCGATTGGAACTGGGGCAACGTGCAGTCCGTCGCCGGCGGCTTCCACGTCGTCGGCCGCAACCTGCATTTCTACTTCAGCGGCCGGTCGGGTCTGCCCGGCCAGCGGGACGGTGGCGGCGCGATGGGGCTGGCCACTTTGCGGCGGGATGGCTTCTGCTCGATGGACGCCGGTCCGCAGGGGGGCACGCTGACCACCCGCCCCATGAAGTTCAACGGGCGATTCCTCTTCGTGAACCTCCAAACCCACGCGCCGGACGGTGAGCTGCGGATCGAAATCCTTCATCCCGATGGCCGGCCTATCGCCCTCACGAAGAACGACACCAAGGAGCAGATCGTTCCCTTCACGCCGGACAAGGCCGTGCCTGCCGTGGGCGACCAGACGCTCATGGGCGTGAGCTGGCATAATGGCATCCAAGACCTTTCGATGCTGGCGGGCCGGCCCGTGCGCTTCCGGTTCCACCTCAAGAACGCGAGCCTCTACAGCTTCTGGGTCGGCCCGGGGCAGCTGGGTCGCAGCATGGGACCGATTGCGGCCGGTGGCCCGAATTTCAGCGGGCCAACCGATACCGTGGGCAACGCTGCCTATCGGGCTTTCCCGGCGGTGCCGCGCACGAATTCCGTGCCGCCTCCATTGCCTGCACCCGTGCCCGTGGTGCCCAAGCAGTAATCACTGCAACGGCAGCGTCAGCCGGACTTCCAAACCCTTTGGCTGGCGGTTTCTTGCCGTCGCCGTGCCGCCGCAGGCCTCCACGCAGGTCTTCACAATGGCCAGGCCAAGCCCGGCACCGCCGGTGTTGCGGGCGCGGTCCGGGTCCGTCCGGTAGAAGGCATCGAAGATGCGGTCCAAATGCTCGGGGGGCACGCCGGGGCCCAGGTCGGTGACCAGAATCACACAGGTATCGCCTTCCCGGCGGCCGGTGATGGTGATAGGGCCAAACTCGCCGGCGTATCGCAGGGCGTTGCGGACCAGATTGGAGAGCGCGCGTTGGAGCAGTTCGGGCCTCGCAAAGCAGGTCAAGTCGGCCGGCACCTGGATGATCACTTCGCCCTTGTTGGCCGCCTCCCGGTGGGCCGCGTGTTCGGCGACCGCTTTGACGGTGACGCGTTCGCGTTTCACGTTGCCGGGTTTGAGGGAGGCCTTGGAAATGGAGAGCAGCTCGTTGACCAGGTCGCTCATGTGCTGGACCTCCTCGCGCAGGTCCTCCAGGGGCGCCTTTTGCTCGGCGGTGGCGTGTTGTTCGAGAATGCCCACGGACATTTGCAGGCGCGCGAGGGGAGAGCACAGCTCGTGCGCAATGTCGCCCAAGGAGCGCTTTTGCCCGGAGACAAAGCCTTCAAGCCGCGTGGTCATGCGGTTGATGGCCGCGCCGAGCTGGCCCAGTTCGTCGGAGCGCCGTTCATCCACCCGAACGTCAAACTGGCCGTCAGCGATCTGCCGGGTCGCGCGCGTCAGCTGCGCGATGCTCTGCGTAATGCCGCGCACCAGCGGCAGCCAGAACAGCGCGGAAAGCGCCGCGATGCCCGCGCACGCTAGCACCCACGGCCGGTAATCAAAAAAGAAACCGCCAGCACTGAACGTTGCCGAGCGCGCCAGCAGGGTGCAGCGCAGGTGCCCACCGCCGCCCGTCCCGGGCCGGAGCGCCCCCATCAGTCCCACCCAGTAGGTGCGCGGGTTTTCCGACTGCACGAGGAAACGCCGGTGGATCGGTGCGGAGCCCGGGGGCTCCTGCCGGCCGACCCCGTCCGATCCCCGCGGGGATCCCGCGCCTTCGGTCTCATCCGGTGGATGGGGATCGAACCCGGCGGCGGCCTCGCCCGAAAAGGCGGGCGGGCCCTGCCGACCTCCGGGACCCTTTTTGCCGGGGGGTTGCGCCCCGAATTCTCCGCCGGGAGGGAATGCCCCGCCTGCCGGTTGACGGCGGCCCTCGCCCCGTGGCGGGCGCGGAAGCTGCAGGCGGAGGCTGGCGGGCAAATCCACCTCCTCCCCGGCGAGGGTCTGCAACTCCTCACCGAGGAGAATGAACTTCACCCCATGCGCCGCGCCGTAGCGGGCCAGCACGCCGTTCCATTCCCCCGGGGGCCGCGCTTCCAGTTCTCCGAGGATGGCTCTCGCCGTGGCTTCGACACGTCCGCCCACGTGCCCCGCGAGAAAGGAGTCAAAGCCGCTGCTGGTCGCAAAGCGCAGCCCCAGCCAGGCAACGAGCATGAGCAGGAGCAGGTTCGCGGAGAACCAGATGAGAATCTTGGCCGTGAGGGGAAAGCGGGGTGTCATGGAGCTTCAGGCCGGATCAGCATGTAACCTGCGGACCGCACGGTGCGGATGAACCGCGGTTCCTTGGGGTCGTCCCCGAGCTTTTTGCGGAGCGCGGAGATGTGCACGTCAATGGAGCGGTCGAACACCTCGTAGTTGCGGTTGCGGATTTCGTCCAGCAGCTGCTCCCGCGATTTCACGCGGCCTTGCGCACGGGCGAGCGAATGGAGCAGGTCGAATTCCACGGGTGTGAGTATCAGCGCTGAATCGCCCAGGGAGGCCGTGCGCGAGGCCGGATTGACGCGCAGATCGCCGGCCTGCACTTCCTCGTCCGCTTCCGGGTGGCTGCCCGCGACGGCGTGGCTGCTGCGGCGCGTCACCGCCCGGAGCCGTGCGAGCAGTTCGCGGGTGGAGAAGGTCTTGGGCAGGTAATCATCCGCGCCCAGCTCCAGGCCAACGATCCGGTCCGCCTCATCGCCGCGCGCTGTCAGCATCAGCACCGGCACGGCGGACTGCTTGCGTATGCGCCGCAGCACCTCAAAGCCGTCGCACCCCGGCAGCATGAGGTCGAGTATCACCGCCTGCCACGATTCTGCCACCGCGCGCTCCGCGCCCTCCGGGCCGGTGTGCACGGCCTGGACGCTGTAGCCGAGCGGGTCCAGATAGTCTTTGATCAGCCGGCAGAGCTTTCGGTCGTCATCAATCACCAAGATGCGCGTTGCCGGGTTGGTCAAGGTGGCAGCGTTATTCATGCGGCATCGGATTGCGACGCCAGTTTTCCTCGTGGCCGCTCAACGGCGAGCAGATTTACACCGGCTTAACAAATCTGCCAGCCGCGGCTTTGCGCCGAAAGCCAGCGAAGTGGGTCCGATACCTCATCGCCACGATATGATCCCTTCAGCGTGCCCCTCCACGTGAACGGCCACACCAAGCGCTGGCTTTAACCGCGGTGCCCTCGGTGTCCTGCTCGCGGGTCGGCATGAATCGCGTTTGGGGGAGCCTGCCGCGTCCCTTTTTCCCGTGACGTTGCGCTGGCAGGTTGGCTAGCGTTTCACCGTTCCCAAACGAACAACCGCGAACCTGTCATGTCACCCTTCCTCGCTGAACTTTTCGGCACCGCCATCCTCGTCCTCCTGGGCGACGGCGTGGTGGCCAACGTCCTCCTCAACAAATCCAAAGGCCAGAACTCCGGCTGGATCGTCATCACCACTGGCTGGGCGCTGGCGGTGACGGTCGGCGTGTATTGCGTCGGCAGCATCAGCGGCGGGCACTTGAATCCGGCCGTGACGCTGGCGCTGGCGACCATCGGCAAGCTCGGCTGGGACCAGGTGCCGGTTTACCTCGGCGCGCAGATGGCCGGCGCGTTCCTCGGTGCGGTGCTCGTGTGGCTCGCGTATCTGCCGCACTGGGAAGTCACGGAGGACAAGGGCGCGAAGCTCGGCATCTTCTGCACCGCGCCCGCCATCCGAAAGTCCGGCGCGAACCTGCTCTGCGAAATCATCGGCACGGCGATGCTCCTGCTCGGCGTGCTGGCCATCGGCGCGAAGGCAAACCTCAACCCCGAGTTCGGCTGGGACAAGGGCTTCGGCCCCGCGCTCGTCGGCGTGCTCGTGTGGTCCATCGGCCTCTCGCTCGGCGGCCCGACCGGCTACTCGCTCAACCCCGCGCGCGACCTTGGTCCGCGCATTGCCCATGCCGTGCTGCCCATCGCGGGCAAGGGCGGCTCCGACTGGGGCTACGCCTGGGTGCC
>CAZQEW010000049.1:0-6187 GCA_964591495.1 uncultured Klebsiella sp. | reverse complement strand
CCCCATGAAACACATCCTCGCCCTAGACCAAGGCACCACCAGTTCGCGCGCCATCGTCTTCGACCACGCCGGCTCCATCGTCTCCGTGGCGCAGCAGGAGTTCCGGCAGATTTTCCCCAAGCCCGGCTGGGTGGAGCACGACGCCAACGAAATCTGGGCCACGCAGTCCAACGTGGCTGCCGAGGCCATCCTCAAGGCTCGCCTCACTGCCAACGACATCGCCGCCATCGGCATCACGAACCAGCGCGAGACGACCGTCGTGTGGGAGCGCGCCACCGGCAAGCCCATCGCCAACGCCATCGTCTGGCAGGACCGCCGCACCGCCGCCGCGTGCGACAAGCTCAAGCGCGCCGGCAAAGCCGCGCTCATCCGCCGCAAGACCGGCCTCGTCCTCGATGCCTATTTTTCCGGCACGAAACTCCAGTGGCTGCTGCAAAACGTCCCCGGCGCGAAGGCGCGGGCGAAGCGCGGCGAACTCGCGTTTGGCACGATTGACTCGTGGCTTGTGTGGCAGCTCACCGGCGGCCGCGTCCACGTCACCGACCCGAGCAACGCCTCGCGCACGATGCTCTTCAACATCCACACCGGCGACTGGGACGACGAATTGCTCGCGCTCTTCGGCGTGCCGCGCAGCGTGCTGCCGCAGGTGCGCGCGTCCTCGGAGGTCTATGGCGAGACGGCGCATTTTGGCGCGGCCATTCCCATCGCGGGCATCGCGGGTGACCAGCAGGCCGCGCTCTTCGGCCAGGCCTGCACGCGGCCCGGCATGGTGAAGAACACCTACGGCACGGGCTGTTTCATGCTGATGAACACCGGCACCAAGCCCGTGACTTCGAAGAACAACCTGCTCACGACGGTCGCGTGGCGCATCGGCAACCGCACGGAATACGCGCTGGAAGGCAGCATCTTCATCGCGGGCGCGGTCGTGCAATGGCTGCGCGACGGCCTCGGCATCATCAAGTCCTCGCGCGATGTCGAGGCACTTGCCGCACAGGTCGCGGACACGCATGGAGTTTATCTTGTCCCCGCCTTCGCGGGACTCGGCGCGCCGCATTGGGACCAATACGCGCGCGGCCTGCTCGCTGGCCTCACGCGCGGCACCACCTCGGCGCACATCGCCCGCGCCGCGCTCGAAGGCATTGCCTACCAAGTCGCCGACGTGCTGCACGCGATGGAGGCCGATGCGAAAATCAAGCTGAAGGAACTCCGCGTGGACGGCGGCGCGAGCACGAACAACCTGCTCATGCAGTTCCAATCCGACCTCCTCGGCGTGCCCGTCGTGCGCCCGCGCGTGTCGGAGACGACCGCACTCGGTGCCGCCTATCTCGCCGGCCTCGCGGTCGGCTACTGGAAGGACCAGAAGGAAATCGCCGCGCAATGGCAGATGGACCGCCGCTTCTCGGCCACCATGAAGGCTAGCGAGCGCAAGCGTCTCACCACTGGCTGGGAGAAGGCACTCGCCCGCGCAAAGGCGTGGGAGGCGAAGTAGGCGGAAACCGCTTTGCGACACCGGCTGTTTGGCGCAGTCTCGCGTCATGGCGCAACCGCTCCGACTTCAACAAGGCCAAGTTTGGCAGAAAGGCCAAGCCTTCCTCCGCATCACGCGGTTGGAACGGTTGGCCGTGGAATACAAGGCCGGCGGCTCGGCGGATGCCAAGGGCGGTCCCTTGCAAACGGCCACCAAGAAGGAATTCTGCCGCTTGATCAAGGGGGCGTCCTTGGTCGTGTCCGGGGACCAGCCCGCGACGGTGTCGCGGCCGCGCTAAGCCCTAAATCTTGGGCTTCGTGGCGCTCCGGTTGGCCCAATTGAACAGTCCCTGCGGGCGCGCCAGCATCAGCACGATGACCAGCAGCGAGTAGATGATCATCCGCGTGTCAGCGATCCACTTGAGGTTGTTGAACGGCGCGGAGAAGGGCAGGGAGACCGGCGCGCCGGCGAGCATCCGCAGCGCCTCGGGCAGCAAGGTCAGCAGCACGGCGGCGATGATGACGCCCACGGTATTGCCCATGCCGCCAAGGATGACCATCACCACGATCTCGATGGACCGCATGAAGTCGAAGCCCGTCGGCGCGATGGTGAGGATGGAGTGCCCATACAGCCCGCCCGCCACGCCCGCGAAGAACGCACCCACGACGAAGGCGGTGATCTTGTAGCGCGTGGTGTTGATGCCCATCGCTTCGGCGGCAATCTCGTCGTCATGCACCGCGAGGAAGCCGCGGCCGTAAGTCGAGTTCACCATGCTGACGACCACGTAAACCGTGAGCGCGGCGAAGGCATAGACCCAGAACAAGTTCGTGTAGGCGGGTATGCCGTTGAGCCCAAGCGCGCCGCCGAGTGAGTCGACGTTGCGGAAGACGACGCGGATGATTTCGCCGAAGCCGAGCGTGACGATGGCGAGGTAGTCGCCTTTCAGCCGGAGCGATGGCGCGCCGACGAGCACGCCGGCCAGCGCGGCTGCGAGTCCGCCGCCCACGAGCGCGAGCGGGAAGAGCACGTGGGTGCCTGCGCCTTGCGTGAGGGCGGGCGCAAACTTCGGCGCGCCAAACATGGTGATCGCCGCCGCCGTATAAGCACCCACCGCCATGAACCCCGCGTGCCCGAGCGAGAACTGCCCGGTGTAGCCGTTGATGAGGTTCAGGCTGACCGCAAGGATGACGTTGATGCCGATATTCGAGATAATGAGGGCGAAGTAGGGGTCGAGGCGGGAGGAAAGCGCGCTTACGACACCCGCAGTGACCAGGGCGAGAGCCAGAACAATTTGAGAGCGAGGCATCATCGTCGATCTACACCTTCTCGACTTGGAGTTTTCCCAACAGCCCCGCCGGGCGGAACAGCAGAATCGCGATCAAAATGGCGAAGGCAATCGCGTCGGTGAACGTGCTGAAGCGGCTGCCGTTGATAAAGGTCTCGACCACGCCCAGCAGCAGGCCGCCGAGGGCCGCGCCGGGTATGTTGCCGATGCCGCCGAGCACCGCCGCGACGAACTCCTTCAGCCCCGGCAGCACGCCCATGAGCGGGTCAATGGCCTGGTAGTTCAGCGAGTAAAGGATGCCGCCCGCCGCCGCGAGCGCTGAGCCGAGCGCGAAGGTGAACGAGATGATGCGGTCGTTGTTGATGCCCACGAGCGACGCGGCCTGCTGATTGAAGGACACGGCGCGCATCGCGGTGCCGACCTTGGTGCGGAGCACGATGTATTGCAGCGCGCCCAGCAGCGCGAGCGCGACGACGAGCACGACGATCTGGCTCGAATTGATGACCAGAGCGCCGAGCTTGAACGTATGGACAGGGAAGAGCGTGGGAAACGCCTTCGGCGCCGCGCCAAAAACGAACTGTCCGAGATTCTCCAGCAGCAGCGACACGCCGATGGCCGTGATGAGCACGGTGAGTTTGGAGCGGTTGCGCAGTGGCCGGTAGGCGAGGCGCTCAATGGTTACGCCCAGCAGCGCGCACAGAACCATTGCGCCAGCCAGCGCCAGAAAGCCCGTGGCAAACGACTCTTTCGGCATCCCGCGCCCGATGTAAAACCCCGCAAATGATCCAACCATGAACACGTCACTGTGCGCGAAGTTGATGAAGCGCAGCACGCCATAAACCATCGTGTAGCCCAGCGCGATGAGCGCATAGATCGCGCCGAGTGATAGGCCGTTGATGAGTTGTTGGAGGAACTCGGTCAGGGGAAGTTGAGAGTTGAAGGTTGAGAGTTGATAGGGCGGAGTTTGGACACGCTACTGTTCGAGCAAGCTCCGACGTAGGCCGCTTAACATCCTGCTTTGCTCCTCCGCTGCCGAGTAGAGCCGGACGTAATACGCCTCGGGCAGAAAGCCTTGGCGCTTGGAAATCACGGACTGGGAAACCACTTCGAAGAGCGAACCGGTAGCCAGCTCAACGAAGCGTGCGTAATCGCTGCGCGAAGATCGGGAGGTTCCTTCCGCGATGTTCGAGGAAATGGACACCGCAGCCCGGCGCATCTGGTTGGTCAGGCCAAACCGTTCGTCGCTCGGAAAAGCGTTAGTCACCGAATAGACGGTGTCAGCGAACTCAATCGCCTTATGCCACACGTCGAGCTTCTCAAAGTTGAACATAAGCACCGGCCACTTCTCTCAACCCTCAACTCTCCACTCCTCATCACGGATTGACGGTCTCCTTGTAAACAAACTTCCCGTCTTTCACTTCGATGATGACGGCGGGCTTGGTGGCGTTGCGCTTCGCGTCGAGGGTGGTCTTGCCGGTGACGCCGACGAAGTCTTTCGTCGCGGCGAGGGCGTCGCGGAGCTTCTGGCTGTCGGTGCCGCCGGCGCGCTTGATGGCGTCGGCGAGGACAAGCGCGGAGTCGTAGCCGAGCGCGGCCATGGCATCGGGGACTTCGTTGTTCCAGCGGGCTTTGAACTTCTTCACGAAGGTCGCAACCATCTCGGCCTTGTCTTCGGGCGAGTAGTGCGTGGAGTAATACGTTCCGTCCATCGCCTTGCCGCCGATGGTGAGCAGCTCGGGCGCTTCCCAACCGTCGCCGCCAAAGATGGGCAGGTTGATGCCAAGCTGCCGCGCCTGCTGCGTGATGAGGCCGGCTTCGGTGTAATAGCAGGGTGCGAAGATCGCGTCGGGGTTCGCAGCCTTGATGGCGGTGAGCTGGGCTTTGAAGTCCTTGTCCCCGCTGCTGAACTTCTGCTCGACGGCGATTTTCCCGCCGTCAGCGACGAACTTCTCCTTGAAGAATGTGGCCAGGCCGACGCTGTAGGGCGCAGCAGCGTCGGTAAGCACCGCGACGTTCTTTGCCTTGAGCGTGTTCTTGGCGAAGAGCGCCATCACGGTGCCTTGAAAGGGGTCAATGAAGCAGACGCGGAAGACAAAGTCGCCTACCTCCGTGACCTTCGGATTGGTCGAGCTGGGCGAAATCATCGGCACCTTGGCGTTCTGGCAGATCGGCGCGGCTTCGAGCGAGCGGCCCGAGGCGACTTCGCCGAGCACGGCAATTACCTTGTCGCGTGAGACGAGCTTGCGCACGACGCTGGCGGACTCGCCCTGTTTGGACTGCGTGTCCTCGGTGATCAGCTCGAACTTCTTGCCCAGCACGCCGCCGGCCACGTTCAGCTCCTCGATGGCAAGCAGCGTGCCCTTGTGCGACGACTGGCCGAAGGTGGCCTCCTTGCCGGTCAGGGAGGCGAATTCACCGACCTTGATGGTATCACCGGCGGCGGGCTTGCTGCCTTCACCGCCCTTGGCCGGTTCGTCAGGCTTCTTGCAGGCGTTGAGGAGTGAACCGGTGGAGACGGCGAGGGCCGCGAGGGCATGGCGGCGTGTGAAGCGAGCTTTCATCGTGTGGGCGCTTGAGTTTCGCCGGCCCGCAGACCGGCTGCAAGCGAAGGCTAGGGAAGCAACCAGGCGGTTTCAACCTTCAATCACCGGGCTGCCGCCAAGCAAAACGGCGTCCCGTTGCCGGAACGCCGTTCGCTGAAACTGTTGGAATCCGGCTTAGAGGCCCTTGGCGATGATGTGCTTGAGCAGGTCGCCGACGCGGTTGCTGTAGCCCCACTCGTTGTCATACCAGCTCACGAGCTTGAAGAAGCGGCTGTTCAGTTCCACGCCCGAGGTCGAGTCGTAGATGGAGCTGTGCTTGTCGTGGATGAAGTCGGTGGAGACGACCTCGTCGCTGGTGTAGTCGAGGATGCCCTTGAGATAGGTCTGGCTGGCCTTCTGCATCAGCGCATTGATCTCCTTGAGCGAGGTCTCCTTCACTGAGCGGAAGGTGAGGTCCACGACGGAGACGGTCGGCACGGGCACGCGGAAGGCGACGCCGGTGAGCTTGCCCTTCACTTCGGGGCAAACGAGCGCTGTGGCCTTGGCCGCGCCGGTGGTGCTGGGGATGACGTTCTGGGCCGCGGTGCGGCCGCCCTTCCAGTCCTTCTTGCTCGGGCCGTCCACGGTCTTTTGCGTGGCGGTGTAGGCGTGGACCGTGGTCATCAGGCCTTCCTCGATGCCGATCCCTTCCTTGAGGAGGACGTGGACGACCGGGGCGAGGCAGTTGGTGGTGCAGCTCGCATTGGAGATGATGTGGTGCGCCTTGGCGTCATACTTCTCGTGGTTGACGCCCATGACGATGGTGATGTCCTCGCCCTTGGCAGGAGCGGAGATGATGACCTTCTTCGCGCCGGCGGCGAGGTGGCCCTTGGCCTTCTCGGCCTCGGTGAA
>CAZQEW010000048.1:27122-27925 GCA_964591495.1 uncultured Klebsiella sp. | reverse complement strand
GCTTCATCGAGCGAGACCTTCGTGGCCAGCGGGAAGCCGAGCGTGTCACCGTTGGGCTTGAAACCGCCGCCGTCCACGTCGCACCAGATTGGATTGTGATAGGCAACGGGCTTGATCTTGGCCTGCGCGCTGGTGCCGTAGCCGGTTTTCAAATCAAAGTTCTCGCCGGCCGCCACCACGATCAGATGCGCGTCCTCGGCGAGCGGCACGTCAATCACGCGGTCGAACTTGACCACGCAGTTCGCGAACCACGTCGGGTGCGATGCGCGCGTGAAGTTCAGCTTCGGTTCCTGCCGGCCATTCACGAGCACCTGCACGCGGTCGATGTCAATCCAGTCCGTGCATTGCACGCGGACCTTGAGCTTCACACCGCCGGTCGCGCGCACAGTGCCGCCGGGCAGCGTGCCGTCGTCGGTCTGCACTTGGAGGAACGGCCCGGTGGTGAGGTAACTGCGGCCTTCCTTCGCGTGGCGGCTGTTCTCGCGCCAGTCAATCTTCGCCGGCTCATCGCTCGCGCTGGGCATATACATGCGCCAGCCGCCGACGCCATTGCCGTAGACCGAGTGCGCGTCGCACACGGCCACGCCAACGTAGCGATGGCCTTTGTTGAGGAGCTGCAACCAGACGAACTCGCGTTGCGACCGCACGGTGTCGCGACCGGTCTTGGAATCCTTCGCCACGGTAAACGGCACGCCGCTCAAGATGCTGCTCGCGCTGTAGTTCTCCACCTCCACGCCATCAATCATCAGCGGCAGACCGATGAAGCCGCCGGGTTTTTGCAGGGCCAAGCCGCGCATCATGCC
>CAZQEW010000048.1:0-27112 GCA_964591495.1 uncultured Klebsiella sp. | reverse complement strand
AGGTGCGACCAGGTCCGTCGCCATCGCGGTCGGTGAAGTTCGCGACCATGTCCGGGTGGTTGATTTGAATCCACCGCGCTGGTTCAGGCTTCTGGAAGTCGCGCAGCGTGGCCGCCGTGATGCGCGGGTCGGGGCTCCATACGGGCGCGCCGTTGTCCTGTGTGAGCGGCACGGGGTCGAAGGGGAAGGAGTTGAAGTGCGCCGCGCTGCCGGTCAGCTCGATGCCCGCGATGGTCTGCAAGTGGTTCGTCAGCCCGAGGCGGACGATGTGCGGACGCCAGTCGTAGAAGCGGTTGTGCTCCGTGGTGGGCGCGAACTCGATGCCCTCGGCGACGAGGTTGATGAGGCGGTCGTCGGTGCCGCAGGTGTTGTCGCCGCTGGGCGTGGAGTGGTTGTGATAGTCGGCGCTCACCCAGCCGCGCGTGTCCACGAGGCGCTTCAGCGTGCCCTTCACCGTCGCGGTCTGGCCGGCGGCGAGCTTCACGGTCTGGCGCAAGTGCCCGAACTCAATGCCGCGTGTGACGATGACTTCGTAATCGCCGGGCGGCAGCGGCTGGCGGAACTGGCCATTGGCCGAGTAATATTGGTCCACGCAACCAGCGGCGCGGTTCTGCGGGCCGAGGTTGGGGACCTTCGTGCCGTTGATGCCGATGAACTGGGCTTTGCAGGGAATCGGCTGGCCGTTCTCGCCGCGAATGTCGAAGGCGATGGCGGATTGCGCCTTCAGCACCGCGCTGAACTTCGCCGCTTGGCCAATCGTGACGTTGACTTTGGCCACCGTCGCCTCGCGACCGAGGTCGGCAATTTCGAGTTCCTGTTCACCCGCAGCGAGCCAGAGGCTGACTTCACCCGCCGCGGTCGGATACGCCGCCGGTCGGTTCGTGGAAGCGCCCGGCGCGACCGCCGTCACGATGCGCGCGGTGGCGATGGCTTTGCCCGCGCTGTCCTTCACTGTGCCGCTTAAAACGCCGCCAGCTTCGCCGCGAAACGCCTTCACCACGCCCACCGCCTGCAACGGCGACGTGCCGACCGCGACGAACCGCGCGAAGGATATTTCCTGACCGGGCTTGAGTTCCATTTCGGTCGGCGGCGCTTTCATGCCATCGCGCTCCACCCACGCCCGCGCGTAACCCGCCTTGTCCGCCGGGTCCACGGCGTCGGCCCACGCGATGTCGCCCGTCGTGCCGGTGCTGGTGAACGTCACCCAGCGGTCGTCCACCGTGCCCTTGCGCGTGTCCTTGCCAGCGTTGCGATACGTGGTGACGACGAGCACGCCTTGCCAGCCGTCGCGCAGGCGATACTCATGCCGTTTGTAGAGGCCACCGTTGTTGGGCGAGGTGACGACGGTTTCGATGACCGCTTCGCCGTCCTTGCCATCCTTGGCCACGCGCACCCACGACACCGGCCCCTGTTGGCCGCTGGGCGAGAAGCAGGTGAGCTGGTCGTTGTGCGCGCCGCGCAGCGTGAGGTCGTAGAGGCAGCCGGGGGAAATGCCGTTGGTGCCGTAGAAGGTGCTCATGTTCGCGCGGCGCAGCGGGAGGTTCGCGGAGATGACAGCCTCGACCTTGTCATTGCGCAGCACGAAGTCGCCGATGATGCCATCCGCCTCCTTGCCCCGCGGGAGCTGGTCCTTGTTGTCCGGGCCAATCTCGAAGGCTTCCGGGGCGGCGAACAGCGGCAGTGCAAGGGCGGGCAGGGCGAAGACGACGGCAAAGAGACGGCGTGCGGGTTGCATGGGGCGCATGATGGGGTCCTTTGACTGGCGAGGCAATGCGCGCCTTCGACACGATGCTCCCCTGCCCCGCCACGCCAAGACGCGGCCGGCCGGCTCACAGCGCCGTCACGCGCACGGACACTTCGAGCGAGCGTTCGGTGCTGCCAACGTAGTGACCGCTGATGGGCGCCACATCCGCGTAGTCACGGCCGACGGCGATCTTCACATAGGTCTCACCGGGCTGGCTGTTGTGCGTCGGGTCGAGCGCGCGCCAGCCAATGCCGGGGATGAGCACCTCCACCCAGGCGTGCGTGGCGCTGGCCGTCTCGGTGGCGAGGTATCCGCTCACATAGCAGGCGGGAATTTTCACCGCGCGGCACAGGCCGAGCAGGACGTGGGCGAAGTCCTGGCATACGCCGCGCCGTTGCGCCAGCACGTCCTTCATGTGGGTGTGAACGTGGGTTGAGGCCGGTTCGTATTTCAGATGCGTGTGCACGAAGCGCATCAGCACGAGCACCGCCTGCCAGGTGTCCTGCGTGTCGCCCAGGGCGTCGAGCGCTAGCCGCCACGTCTCGGGCGAATTGTCCACGAAGCGGCTGGGTTGCAGAAAATCGTAGGCTCGCTCCCAGCGCAGCGCCTGCGCGATGCGCGCCAAGGGGAAGGGCGTTGCGTCCACCGCAAGCGCCGGGCCGGGCCGCGTCGTCACGCGCGCGAGGCTCTCGACCGTGAGCGAGGTGTGCGGCTCGGGGATTTCAAAATGGTGGATGGTGTTGAGGTAAAAGTCCGCGTAGTGGCGCAACCGCGCGGCCGGCAGCACCTTGAGCAGGAAAGAGTCGACCGTCTGCTGCTCGTTGGCCTGTGGCTGGAGCCGGACTTCGTTGAAGCTGTCGCGGACCGGCGCGGCGTAGTTGAAGCGTGTGCGATGGAGAATTTCCCACTTCATGCTGGCTAAGGTTTCCGGCCTAGACCGGGGCGACATCCACCGAAACACTCACGACGTGCTCGCCCCCGCCCGTGAGGATGCCGCTGATGGGGCTGACATCCCCGAAGTCGCGCCCGTAGGCCACGGTGATGTGCTCGTCGGTCGGCAGCAGATCGTTGGTGGGGTCGAAGTCCACCCAGCCGAGGTCCGGACAGAAAGCGGAGAACCACGCGTGCGACGCATCCGCACCCACCAGCCGCTCCTTGCCCTCGGGGGGACGCGTGCGGAGGTAGCCGCTGACATAACGCGCCGGCAGCCCCAGCGAACGCAGGGCGGCGATGGCCAGATGCGCAAAGTCCTGACACACGCCGCGCCGGTGCGCGATGACGTCGGCCAGCGGGGTGGCCACCGTGGTGGCGACAGGATCGTAGGTGAAATCCCGGTTGATGCGGCGGTTGAGGTCCGCCACGGCATGCAGCAGCGGCGTGCCGGCGGCAAAACTCGCCCGTGCATAATCGGCCAGCTCGCGCATCGCGGGCGCACCCGGCGAGTCAAAGCAGAACTGATAGGGCTCCGCGACGGTCGGCGACACGGGGTCGGAGAACAGCGTCACCACCTGCTCCCATGGCGGCGAAAGCAGCGTGGCCGGCGGCGTCGCGGCCGCCACGCTCACCCGGCTTTCGGCCGTGACTTCGAGGCGCTGGTGCAGCTCCTGGATGCTGAAGAAACAGACGTGATTCCCAAAGTAGTCCGTGCGCAGCTTGCGGGCGGGGGGCTCGGGCGCGATGCGCAGGTCAAAATCAAGCCGCTGCTGCTGGGCCAGGGAGCGCGGCTTCACGCGGGCCGCGTGGTGCGACACCGTGACCGGTTCGCTGTAGTCGTAGGTGGTCCGATGGATGATGCGGTAGTTCACGCCGCCCCTCCGTGGTCGGTCCGCGAGATTTCGGAATGGGCGAAGTAGCTCACGGCGATCGCGTCGCTCAACCGCGGCAGGTCGCGCAACGTGGCGCTGATGACCGTGCCGGCCTCGGAATCGTGCCAGCCGCCGGAAAGCGTGTTCAGTTCGCGCGGATCCAGCAGGCGCAGACGCGTGAGCCCCTCGATCAGGACACGTTCTCCGGCCGTCGGCAAAGCGCTCTCGCGCTCCTGCGGCAGCCGGGCGAAGTGCTTCTCCAACTGCGCGAGCTGGAAGAGCAGCGACCGCGGATTTGTGTCGTCCAACAACACCAGGTCATAAACGGCGGCAATGTTGGGCAGGAGATTGTAGCGCGAGCGGTAGGTGATGGCGCAGTCGCACACATCTAGCACGGTCTCAAGGACGCTGGGGTTGTCCGCTTCGGGCGAGCGCAGCGCGTTTTCCAGAAACGCGCACAGATAGACGCCCCGCTCAATGCGCCGGCCCATGTCGAGGAACCGCCAGCCGTGCGCGCGGGTCATGTTCTCGCGGGCGAGGCCGCTGAAGGCTGCAAGCGAAAGCATCGCCTGGTGGAGAATGCCCACGGCATCCCCGGAGAGCATCAGGCTGGAGGCAGGGCGCGAGAGCGTGTCATCAAGCGAACTGAGCACGCGCCAGACCTCGTTGGAGGTGCGGTCGCGCACGAGCATGGCCAGGCGCTGCAGGTTTTCCGCGATGCGCCGCAGGCTGCCGGGCCGGGCCGGATCGAAGATGGCCGCCAGCAGGTCCGCCTCCAGCGCCTCAGGGTTGGCGCGAATCTCGCGACCGGCGTCCCCGGGCGTCAGTTGCCCCAGTGTCCCGAGCGTCCGCAGCAATGGCTCCAGAAACGGCAGCGAACCACCGGCCGCCTCCGGTCCAAAGCGCACCAGCGCCGCACGCAGCATCCGCGCGGTGAAATCCGCGCGCTCGGCATAACGGCCCAGCCAGAAGAAGTTGTCCGCCATGCGGCTGGGCAGGTTGTTGCCCACGCGGCG
Organism: uncultured Klebsiella sp.; assembly: GCA_964591495.1. Classification (GTDB taxonomy): domain Bacteria; phylum Verrucomicrobiota; class Verrucomicrobiia; order Limisphaerales; family SXTU01; genus SXTU01. The sequence goes on along the minus strand of CAZQEW010000048.1, from coordinate 22,547 downwards.
CAGCTCGATCGCCCGGCCACGCGTGCTCAGGAGCGACATCGGTTCGACCGGTCCATCGCTCAGGACCCAGGTGTCCATGCTCGTCCCGCCCCGCTGCATCGAGACAAACCGCCCGCTGGACTCGCTGGCCACGCGCGTGAGGCCGCCGGGCATGAGCTGCCAGCCGCCTTCCGTGGCCACGAGGTAAACGCGCAGCGCCACCGGCCGCGCCGTCAGCCCGCGCTCGCCCCAGGCGGGTGCGACGGACAGGACGACACGTTCCTGCGCAACATATTGATGAGGCTGGAAGCGGATCGCGTCCGCCAGTTGCCCGCGTTCGGCCGCCGTCAGCCCGCGCTCGGGATTCGAGCCCTGACGCCGGCTGCGGAAAGCCGGCTTCACAAACAGCTCGTCGAGGTGGTCCAAAACGTATTTGCGCGCGGACTCCTGGCCGCACCACCAAGTGGCGATGGACGGCAGCTTAAGATCCTCGCCCAGCAGGTGCCGGCAGAGCCCCGGCAGGAAGCCGAGGAAGGCGGGCTGTTGCAGCAGGCCGCTGCCCAGGGCGTTGGTCACCGTGACATTGCCCGCGCGCAATGCCTCAACGAGGCCTGGCACGCCGAGCATCGAGTCGTTGCGGAGTTCGAGGGGATCACAGAACTCGTCATCCACCCGGCGCAGAATCACGTCCACCGGCTCCAGGCCGGACAGCGTTTTCAGATACACGCGGTCGTCGCGCACCGTGAGGTCCTGGCCTTCGACCAGCATGTAGCCGAGGTAACGGGCGAGGTAAGCCTGCTCGAAGTAGGTCTCGTTGTAAGGTCCCGGCGTGAGCAGCACGACGCGCGGATTGTCCGTATGGCGCGCGGCCAGGTGCGCGAGGGAATTGCGCACTTCACGGAAGAAACCGGCGAGCCGCTGCACGTGACCGTCACGAAAAGGTTCAGGCAGCAGGCGCGAGGTGATGAGCCGGTTCGCCAACGCATAGCCCGCGCCGGTCGGGATGTTCGTGCGGTCGGAGACGACCCACCACTGGCCATCCGGAGAACGGGCGAGGTCGGCGGCGTAAAAGTGCAGGTAGGTTTCGCGCGGCGGCCTGATGCCGTGGCACGGCCGCAGGAAATCCGGCTGCCCAAGCACCAGCGCAGGCGGCAGCCGGCCGGAGCGGATGAGTTCCTGCGGGCCATAACAGTCGGCCAGGACATGGTTCAGCAGCGTCGCGCGCTGGATGAGCGCGGCTTCGAGCGAACGCCATTCCTCGGCCGCGAGCACGAACGGCACGGGGTCCAGCTGCCACGGGCGCTCCATGCCGCGGGGGTCACCGTAGACGTTGTAGGTGATGCCGCCTTCGTGCAGGAGCCGGCGGCACGTGTCCGCCCGGCGACGCAGTTCCACCGGCCCGAGTGCTTCCAGGTGCTCCAGCAGCGGCAGATAATGCGCTTGCGGTTCGCCCGCCGAAGACAGCAGCTCATCGAACGCTCCCTTGACCGGCGCGTAGTTCGCCAGCAAGTCGAAGCGGCGCTGGGCAGGCGCTGGCGCGGCAGTTTCGCTCATTGTGCTCGCCCAAAGTAACGCGGTGGTTCGGCCGAGGCGAGCGCGGAAGTCAGACGTCGCTTACACATTTCGCAAGTCGAGCGTGAATGGGAACTCCGGATTGATCTTCGCGGGAGGGACGGTGAATTTGCCATGCGAATGGCCGTTGCGGAAGAAGCGTGCCAGGCGACGCGACTCGGCTTCGTAGCTGTTGATCGGGAACACGTCGTAGTTGCGGCCGCCCGGATGTGCGACGTGATACGTGCAACCGCCGAGGCTGCGGCCATTCCACGTGTCCACGACATCGAACACGAGCGGTGTGTGAACGCCAATCGTCGGCTGCAAACATTCCGGCGGCTGCCACGCACGATAGCGGACGCCCGCGACGAATTCGCCGTTCGTGCCGGTCGGTTGCAGCGGCAGCCGATAGCCGCCGACGGTGATCGCGAAACGATCGCCGGTGAGGCCGTTCGCTTTGACCTGCAATCTTTCCACCGATGAATCCACGTAGCGCACCGTGCCGCCGCCGCCGGGTTCTTCGCCGAGGACGTGCCACGGTTCGAGCGCGGTGCGAAGTTCGATGTTGATGTCGCGTTGCGCGAGGTCGCCGATGAACGGAAACCGAAACTCGAAGTGCGGCGCGAACCAGTCGAACTCGAACGGATAACCGGCGTCACGCAAATCGCGGATGACGTCCTTGAAATCCGTCTCGCAGAAGTACGGCAGCATCCAGCGGTCGTGAATGTCCGTGCCCCAGCGCACGAGGCCGTTCTTGTAAGGCTCGTTCCAGAACTTCGCCACGAGACCGCGCAGCAACAGATGTTGCGCGAGACTCATGCGCGAATGCGGCGGCATTTCAAACGCGCGCATTTCCACTAGGCCGAGCCGGCCCGCACTGCTTTCGGGCGCGTAGAGTTTGTCGATGGAAAACTCGGAGCGATGCGTGTTGCCGCTGGCGTCGATGAGCAGGTTGCGGAACAACCGATCGCACAGCCACGGCGGTGTGTAGCCGAACGTCTTGGTATTGCGCTCCAATTCCTTGAACGCGACTTCGAGTTCGTAGAGTGAATCGTTGCGGGCTTCGTCAATGCGCGGCGCTTGCGAGGTCGGGCCGATGAACAAACCGCTGAAGAGCCAACTCAGCGACGGATGATTCTGCCAATAGCTTAGGAGCGAGCGCAGCAGATCAGGCCGTCGCAGCACTGGTGAGTCGCCACGCGTTTCGCCGCCGATGATGATGTGATTGCCGCCGCCTGTGCCGGTGTGGCGGCCGTCGAGCATGAACTTCTCCGTGCCGAGCCGTGTGAGCCGCGCTTCCTCGTAAAGCACGGTCGTGCGTTCCACGAGTTCGTCCCACGACTTGCTGGGATGCAGGTTCACTTCGATGACGCCGGGGTCGGGCGTCACGGCGAGCTTGTTCAGGCGCGGATCGCGCGGCGGCGTTTCGCCTTCGATGATGACCGGCGTGCCCAGCTCGGTGACGGCGGTTTCGATGCCGGCGACGAGATCGAGATAATCTTCCGTGGTCGCGACCGGCGGCATGAAGACATGCAGCCGTCCGTCACGCGGCTCAACACACAGCGCGGTGCGCACAATCCACGGAGCGCTCTGGCCTTGGACCGGACGGCGATTTGGGTCGGATTCAAATTTCGGCAACGGCGGCAGTTCAACGCGTTCCTCTTCGAGTTCGCCAAGTTCCTGCGCGCGTTGGCCCGGGCCGTAGCCGACGGGCATCGGCGCGCCGCCGCTGCGTCGGATGAAATACTGACCGGTGCTTTCGGGTTTCCGAACTTTGTAAGGAAACTCCTTCGGCAGCTTCGGCAAATCGGGATTCGACGGATCTTGCTGGTGCACCCAGGGGAATTCCTTTTCCGCGACCCACGGGATGGAATCGAGCGGCAGGCGCAGACCCATCGCGGAATCGCCAGGGATGAGCCAGAGCGTGTCGTCGTCGCGTAGGAACCACGCGCCGGACATCCAGCCGAGCTGGTTGCCGTAGGAGCAACGCTTGATCGGCAGCGCGTAGCCGACAACTTCGCCGAGGCCTTTTTGGAAAATGCGCGCGATGCGTTCGCGTTCGAGTTTGTCCGCGAAATTGGATTTTTCCGGCGTGACGTTCGACGGCAGGCGACGTTCCTTCCACGTGTAGTAGAACGCGTCTTCGTAGCCCGGAATCATGTATTTCGGATCAGCGCCGACAACGCGAGAGATGCGTTCGAGCAACGCCTTCGCGTCCTTCGCGCCGTGACCGTAATTCTTCGCCTCATCCGCGATGAGCGAATCGTCTTTCCAGATCGGAACGCCGTCCTTGCGCCAATAACAGCCGAGCGCATAACGCGGCAATTGCTCGCCGGGATACCATTTGCCCTGGCCGTAATGCAGCAGCGAGCCGGGCGCGAATTTGCGGCGCAGCCGCTTGATGAGTTCGCCGGAGAGCTGACGTTTCTTCGGCGATACCGCGGTGAAATTCCATTCCGGTCCGTCCGGGTCATCAATGGAAACAAACGTTGGCTCGCCGCCCATCGTGAGGCGCACGTCACCCTTCTGAAGATCGGCGTCGATCGCGTGACCGAGCGATTCGATCTTGCTCCATTGCTCGTCGGTGTAAGGCAGCGTGACGCGCGGCGATTCGAAAATGCGCGTCACCTTCATGTCGTGAGCGAACTCCGTTTTGCACTCGTCGATCAACCCGCTGATCGGCGCGGCGCTCGTCGGATCAGGCGTCGCCGCGAGCGGAATATGGCCTTCGCCCGCGAGCAAACCGGAGGTCGGATCGAGACCAATCCAACCCGCGCCGGGCAGATACACTTCCGTCCAGGCGTGGAGATCGGTGAAATCCTTTTCCGTGCCGCTCGGACCATCGAGCGATTTCACGTCGGCCTTGAGCTGAATCAAATAACCACTGACGAACCGCGCCGCGAGGCCGCAGTGCCGAAGCAATTGCACCAGCAACCACGCGGAGTCGCGACACGAGCCGCTGGAGAGCTGAAGTGTTTCCTCGGGCGTCTGCACACCGGGCTCGAGACGGATGGTGTAGCTGATGTCCTTCCACAGCTTTTGGTTGATGCCGACGAGGAAGTCGATGGTTCGCGGCTTGGTTCCTTCACCGGGTTTGGCGTTCTTGATGGCGAACAGCTCGCGCTTCACGTCGCCGAGATACTTGGCGAACATCGGCGCGGCACTGGCTTTCAACCGGAACGGCGCGAGTTCGTGGTCGAGGGCGTGATCGTATTCGAACGGGAAACGTTCCGCCTGCGGTTCGAGAAAGAAGTCGAACGGATTCAGCACCGCCATCTCCGCGACCAAATCCACCTCGACACAAAACTCCCTCGTCTGCTCCGGAAATACGAGGCGCGCGTTCCAGTTGGACTGCGGGTCTTGCTGCCAGTTGATGAAATGTTTGTCGGGCGTGACCTTCAGCGAATAGCTGAGGATGCGAGTCCGCGAATGCGGCGCGGGCCGCAAGCGGATGACCTGCGGACCGAGATTGATGAGGCGGTCATATTTGTAGTGCGTCTTGTGGTGGAGCGCGACGTGGATGGCCATTGAGTAAAACGTTCAGTGGTTGGTGATTAGCCGGGAGTGTGCGATTTGGCGGCGCACAAATTACCAATCACTTGTATTGCTGCTGCTGCTCCTCCTGCTGCACATAGACCTGCTCGTCCACGACGGCGAAGGACTGGAAGAAATAGGCGTTGAAGAGCGCGTCGCCAATGGCGTTGAGCTTGAACTGGAACTGGTCGAGATACAGGTGCAGGCCTTGAGCGAAGATATCCTCGACGGTGCTGAACTGCAGCTCGGCCTCCAGCCGGCCGGCGAGTTTCTCCGCTTCGTTGGAGAAGCGGCCCAAAGGCACGCCGGAAATGCGGCGCAGAGCGTGGTGCAATTCCTTGATGCAAAACCGGGCCGAGCGCGGAAAGTCCTCGTTGAGGAGTAGGAATTCAGCCACCAGTCTCGGATGCACCTCGGCGCTATGGATGGACTTGTAGGCGTCCCACGCGCTGCAGGAGCGGATGATAGCAGACCATTCCAAGGCCTCGGTCTGGCTCACGGCACCGGGCAGGCCACGCTCGGGAAGCGTGTGGTAGCGGAGGTCCAGGATGCGCGAGGTTTTGTCCGCCCGTTCAAGGAACTTGCCAGCCTCGCTGAAGTTCCAGCCCTCGTTGCGGATGGAGGTCGCACGCGTAAGGCCGATGAGCGTGAGCGACGACGCCTTGACCTGCTGGAAGAAATCGGTGGGGCTTTCCTTCCACACCTGCCGTGCCTGCGGAGAGCGCACGAACAGGTAAAGGCGGTTGAGCTCCTCCCAGATCTCGCTGGTGATCTGGTCACGCACCATGCGGGCGTTTTCACGCGCCTGGCAGATGGACGAGACGAGGGAGTTAGGGTTCTCCAACTGGAACACGAGAAATTCGGTGACGTTCTTGCCGGTGGCCTTCTTGTGTAGCCCGAGAAAGGCCGCTTCGTCGCCCGTGCTCTGAACGATGGGCATCCAGTGGTCGGCGAGGCGCTGGTCGTTGAGGTTGCGGAAGTCCAGTAGGAGCTGGAGGTTCACGTCCACGATGCGCGCGATATTTTCAGCGCGCTCGATGTAACGAGCCATCCAGTAGAGGCAGTTGGCGACGCGGCTTAACATGTGGAGTTACCAGTATTCAGCATTAGGTCTTCATTCATCGCCGTAGAGCACCCAGGTATCCTTGCTGCCCCCGCCTTGCGAGGAATTGACGACAAGCGAGCCTTTCCGCAGCGCAACGCGGGTGAGGCCGCCGGGGACGATGACAATCTTTTCCCCGTAGAGAATGAACGGGCGCAGGTCAATGTGCCGGCCCTCGAACTTCTCGCCGTCCACCTGTGTCGGGTGACGGGAGAGGGATATCATCGGCTGGGCGATGTAGTTGCGCGGGTCGGCCTCGACCTGCTTGCGGAAAGCCTCGATTTCGTCCTTCGAGGCCTTGGGTCCCATCAACATCCCGTAACCGCCGGACTCGTTGGCAGCCTTCACCACCAACTTGTTGAGGTTATCGAGGATGTATTTCTTGTCCGCCTCCTCGCTGGCGAGATAGGTCTCGACGTTCGGGATGATCGGCTCCTGGTCGAGGTAATACTTAATCATCCGCGGCACGAAGTAATACATCACCTTGTCGTCGGCGATGCCGGTGCCGATGGAGTTGGCGAGGCTGACGTTGCCGGCGCGGTAGGCCCGCACGAGACCAGGCACACCGAGCATTGAGTCGCGCCGGAAAACCGTCGGGTCTATGAAGTCGTCGTCAATGCGCCGGTAGATGACGTGGACCGGTTGGAGCCCCTTCGTCGTGCGCATGAAGACGCGCGCGTCACGCACCACGAGGTCGCGGCCTTCGACGATTTCAATGCCCATCTGCCGCGCGAGATAGGTGTGCTCGAAGTAAGCCGAGTTGTAAGCGCCCGGCGTCAGCAGCACCACCGTCGGGTCCGCCACGCCGGCGGGCGCGATGTGGTTGAGCATCCGCAACAGTTCGCGCGGATAATCCTCGACCGGCCGCACGCCAATGTCCTCGAACATGCCGGGGAATGAGCGCTTCATGGCGCGGCGGTTCTCCAGCACGTAGCTGACGCCGCTCGGGCAACGGCCGTTGTCTTCGAGCACGAGCCATTGACCGCTGTCATCGCGAATCAGATCCGTGCCGCAGACGTGGATGTAAATGTCCTTGGGCACGTTGAAACCCGCGAACTCGCGCCGGAAATGCTTTCCCGACAGGACGTAATGCGGCGGGATGACGCCGTCCTTGAGAATGCGCTGCTCGTGATAAATGTCGTGAAGGAAGAGGTTGAGCGCGGTGATGCGCTGCGTCAGGCCGCGTTCGAGGAAGTCCCACTCCTTAGCGGGGATGATGCGCGGCAGCAGGTCGAAGGGGAAAATCTTCTCCGTCCCCGCCGAGTCGCCATATACGTTGAACGTGACGCCCTGGCGTAGAAAGGCCACATCCACCGAGTGCCGTTTATGGTCGAACTCCTGCGGGGTGAGCGCCTTGAAGTGCTCGCGGAACTTCCGGTAATGCGGGCGGACCTGACCGTCCTTGTCCAACATCTCATCGAAAAATCCCGCGTGATCGTAGCGTTTCAGCATGTGTTGTCTAAATTTGCCCACGCCGGGCATTACTCGGCACAGAGTTCACCCGGCCTAGCCTTATTCGGCGCTGACAAAGTCGATTGAGCGATAATGCAACTACCGTGCCGCCGACCCGGGGAGCATTGCGACATCCATCGTTGAGGACAACTGGGAATGCGCCCCGCTGCCAGCCCTGCCTTTTTCTCCTTTTCCGCTTTGCACCATCGCGCATACTCGCCGCCTTATGGACCGACTGCCAGGCTTCCGGGATTTCTACCCCGAACCGCTGCCGCCGACGAAGGATGAGTTGTGGAGCATGGACGCCCGCAACCACATCTTCGACACGTGGCGCGCAGTCGCCCGCCGCTACGGCTTCCGCGAATACGACGGCCCGCCGCTGGAGCCGCTGGAGCTTTACACCAACAAGTCGGGCGAGGAAATCGTCGGCCAGCTCTTCAACTTCGTGGACAAGGGCGACCGCGCCGTGGCGATGCGCCCGGAGATGACGCCGACCTTGGCCCGCATGGCCGCCGCGCAGGAACGCGCCTACAAGAAGCCCTTTAAGTGGTTCTCCATCCCGCAGCTCTTCCGCTACGAGAAGCAGCAGAAGGGGCGCAAGCGCGAGCACTTCCAGCTCAACTGCGACATCATCGGCGAGCACGACCGCGCCGCCGACGCCGAACTGATCGCGCTCCTGATCGACTCGCTGCGCGGCCTCGGCCTGACGAGCGCGGACTTCGTCGTGCGCCTCAGCAGCCGCAATGCGTGGTCCGAGTTCTTCGCGTCGCGCTGCCCGGACGCCAGCAAGGCCTACGACTTTTTCCAGGTGGTGGACAAACTGGAACGCACCCGCCCGGAGGACAGCGCGGCGCAGCTCGCCCCGCTGGGCTTCAAGCTTGAAGAAGTCCAGGCCTTCATCAGCAGCGGCCAGCCCAACGCAGAACTTCAGCTCATTCTGGACCAGCTTGCCGCCCGTGGCCTGCGCGACTTCGTCCGCATTGACTACGGCGTCATCCGCGGCCTCGCCTACTACACTGGCCCCGTCTTCGAGGCTTTCGACATCAAGGGCGAGTTCCGTGCCATCTGCGGCGGCGGACGCTACGACCACCTCATCAAGCAGGTCAGCGGCGGCAAGGTGGACCTCCCCGCGCTGGGCTTCGGCATGGGCGACGTGGTGCTCTTCGAGCTGCTCAAGTCGCGCGGACTGCTCCCGCAGTTCACCGCCGGCATCGCGGCCTTCGTGCTCATCGAGGACGAGACGCTGCGCGCGGATTCGTTGCGCCTTGTGCAGCAGCTTCGCGAGGCCGGCCATGCGACCGAGTTCAGCCTCACGCCCGCGAAGGGTGACAAGCAGTTCAAACGCGCGCTCGAACTGAACGCCGTGCACACCGTCCGCTTGGAGAAACAAGCCGACGGCTCGCTGGCCGCCAAGCTCAAGCATCTCAAGACTCGCGAAGAATCGGCGGTTGCTCCGTCCGAAGTGGTCAAACGTCTCGTCCCTTAAACCATCATGCCCGGTCTCATCGCCATTGTCGGCCGCCCCAACGTGGGCAAGTCCGCGCTGTTCAACCGCATCGTCGGGCGGCGGATCGCCATCGTGCACGACATGCCGGGCGTCACGCGCGACCGCGTGACCGCCGAGGCCGAATGGCGCGGCCGGCCCTTCACGCTCGTTGACACCGGCGGCATCGGCCTGGTGCGCGGTGAGAAGGTCGAGGATGTCATCATCAACGCCGCGCTCGATCAGGTGCAGCTCGCCATCGAGGCGGCCCACTGCATCATCTTTGTCGTCAACGTGCAGGAAGGCATCGTCCCGTTGGACCGCGAGGTCGCCAAGCGCCTGCACCAGTCCGGCAAACCCGTGCTCGTGGCGGTCAACAAGGTGGACAACTACAAGGCCGAGGCGGGCGTGACCGAATTCGCGGAGCTGGGCTTCAACCGACTTTTCCCCGTGACCGCGATTCACGGACGCGGCATCGAGGACTTGATGAACCGCGCCAAGGCGTTTCTGCCGGAGGAGAGTGACCAGGAAACGGTGGCAGATGACACGGAAGCGGAGGCCGCGCCGGACGAAGCAGAGGTGTCCGAGGCAACTGAAGGCGAGGGCAAACCAACCGCCACCCGCAACTCGTCTCCCCTCAAGCTCGCCATCGTCGGGCGCCCCAATGTCGGCAAATCCTCCATCATCAACGCGCTCACCCAGTCGGAGCGGGTCATTGTCAGCCCGATCCCCGGAACCACGCGTGATTCCGTGGACGTGCCCTTCGAGGTCGATACCGACGGCGTGCGACAGCAGTATGTGCTGATTGACACCGCCGGCCTGCGCAAGGCCCGCCGCGTGGACGACACCGTCGAGTATTTCAGCGCCCAGCGCACGGCGGAGGCCATTGAGCGCGCGGACATCGTCGTCCTGGTGATCGACGCGGAGACCGGCGTGGTGGAGCAGGACAAGAAAATTGCCGACCAGATCATCGAGGCGCGCCGTGCCTGCATCGTGGTCATCAACAAGTGGGATCTCGTGGAACCGGCCGTGCGCGAGGCGCGCGAGAAGGAAATGGAACGGCGGAAGCGCGAGGGCAAATACCACCGCGAGGGTCAGCCGGGCCGCCCGCTCACCACGCTTGCCGAATTCGGCGAGTGGGTGCAGGAAAAGCTCTTCTTCCTCGACTACGCGCCGGTGATTTTCACCTCGGCCAAATCGGGCTTCCAGCTCGAACGCCTGCTGGAAGCTGTCCGCTATGTGGCCGCACAGCTCCGCCAGCAAATTCCCACCGCCATCCTCAACCGCACGCTCAACGACGCGATTGAACGCCGCCAGCCCATCAGCGCCGTGGGCCATTTCCTGAAGTTCTTCTACGCCACCCAGGTCAAGCAGGCCCCGCCGACCTTCCTGCTTTTCGTCAACCGCGACGAACTGCTCTCCCCCCAATACACCAAGTATCTCGGCGGCGAGATGCGCAAGGCCTTCGGCTACGAGGGCTGCCCCATCGTGCTTGTGGCCAAGGCCCGCCCCAAAACCGTCGAGCCCGTGCGCAAGTTCAAGCCCCGCCCCGGCGGCCCGCCGGTGAAGGCCAAGTTCAAGCGCGGCGGTCCGCCCAAGGAACGCCGCTCCGGCAAGGCCCGGGCTGCGCGCCGCCTGCGCTGACGCCGTTGCCGGCTTGCGTGTCGCCGGTCAGGACGGGATATTCCCGCCCAGTCATGTTGCCCATCACGCGCCTGCCCGCCCTGCTCATCGTCGCTGCCTCGCTCGGCGCATGGTCTCTCTCCGCGCAGGCCGCAGCCCCCGCCCCGCCCCGATTTCAGGAAGTCCTCGAACTGGTCCGCACCAATCTCGGCGGCTTCACGCCCGCGCAACTGGAGGCCGAGGCCCTGAAGGCGCTGCTCCGCCAGCTCGATGGCCGCGTCACGATTGATTCCAGCCCGGGCTCGGGCACCCCGCCCCGCAGCGGCCCGCCCGTGAGCAAGAGCGCCGTGTTGGACGGCACGTTCGGCTATCTCCGCATCAGCCACGTCGGAGCAAAGTTGGACGAATCGCTCGCCGCGGAGTTCGCCAAGCTCGGCGGCAGCCAGCTCAAGGGCCTTCTGCTGGACCTCCGTTACGCTGCCGGCTCCGACCAGAAGGCCGCCGCACGCACCGCTAACCTGTTCCTGGCCACCGAACGGCTCCTCCTCACCGTGGACGGCGAGGCGCAACGCTCCACCGCCAAGACCAACGCCCTCCAGCTCCCCACCGCCATCCTCGTAAACCGCGAGACCAGCGGCGCGGCGGAACTGCTCGCTGCCCTGCTGCGGCAGAACCAGGTCGGCCTGCTCATCGGCACGGCCACCACCGGGGGCATCCGGCAATTCAAGGAATTCACCCTGAGCACCGGCCAGCGGCTGCGCATCGCCACCGGCGAAACCAAGCTCGGCGACGGCCAGGCGATGCCGTCGAGCGGCCTGCGTCCGGACATCGCCGTCACCGTGGGTTCGGAGGAGGAAAAGGCCTTTTACGCCGAGCCATACCGTCTGCCGGGCAAGGCGGCATCCACAAACGCCCCGGCCCGCCTCAACGAAGCCGAATTGGTCCGCCGCCTCAACGCCGGAGAGAGCCTCGACGCACACCCCGGCCCGAGCGCCCCCGCCGTCTCCACGCCCCAGGTGCGCGACCCCGCGCTGGCCCGCGCCCTCGACCTGCTCAAGGGTCTCGCCGTCGTCCGCGCCGCCAAGCCGTAGCAGCGGCGGGTGCCCGGCGTTCAAGCCACATTCGCATGCCGGCGCTGGCGCTTGGGAGCGGTTGGCACCGGCGTGGCGCGCGCAGGGATGGCTGGTGCTGCCATGAACGGCTGCAGAAAGGGCGGACGCTCGCGTCGTCCGGCGGCAGCGAAGTCAGCGAGCAGCGCGCGGGCAACCAATTCGGGCGCGAGACCGAGGACGCGCGTGAGATGGTCGAACAATGCCTCCGCCAGCACGTCCAGCGCGATGCCGTGGCGCTTGCCGAGCCGCGCGTAAAGCCAGTCGCTGAACGCAAGGAAGCGCGCGAAGGGGGAGTTCCCTAGCTGCGAGTCCGTTGGGGAACCGGCCGGAATTAGGTTGCGCTCTTCCTCACCCCGGCCATCACCCGCTGGGAGAGGGCCGGGGGCAGGGAGAAAACTCTCGTTCACCGGGCGCGCGGATTGAACCACTGATCCCAAAGTTTCAGTTTCCGGCGGACTCCACAGGAGCGGCGCGCTCGCCCGGAAGTTGCCCGAGTTCGCCACGAGGTCCCAGTAACGCGCGAAGCGCCGCAACCGCTGCATCGTCGGGAAGTCGAGGTCACGATTGGCCAGCAGCTCGTAGGGCGGGTGTGCGCCGTAGCGCATGTGGAACTCCGCGTCGTGCCGCACGATGGGCGTCCCGCGCAGGCGCTTGAGCATGCCCACCTGAATTTCCTGCGGCCCGAGCGCGACGAGCCGGTCAAAGCCCGCCGCGAAGCTCGCCAGGCTTTCGCCGGGCAGGCCCACGATCAAATCCGCGTGCACATGCACGCCCGTGTGCCCGCGCAGCCAGTTGAGATTGTCCGCCAGCCGCGCGTAATCCTGCCGGCGCGAGATGTTCCGCGAAGTCGCTTCATCAAACGTCTGCACGCCCACCTCGAACTGGAGCGACCCGGCGGGGAACTGCGCGATCACCTCGCGCAACGGCTCCGGCAGCCGGTCCGGCACCATCTCGAAGTGGACGAACAGCCCCGGCCGCATCCGCGCCAGGAAGAATTGCAGGATGGCGCGGCTGACCATGAGGTTCAGATTGAACGTCCGGTCCACGAACTTGAACTGCGTTGCGCCGCGCGCCAGCAGCCGTTCCATGGCCGCCAGAAACGGCGCGAGCGGAAACGCCCGCACCGGGATGTCCAGCGACGACAGGCAAAACTCGCACGTGAACGGACACCCGCGCGACGCCTCCACGTAGATGACGCGGTGCGCGAGGTCGGCGTCCGTGTAGAGGTCGTAAGGCAGCGCGATGTCCTCCAGCTTCGGCAGCTCGGCGGGGATGATTTTGGGGAGGCTCCGCCCGTCTTCTCCTGCTCCTGCTCCTAATCCTGTTCCCTCGGCACCGGCGGAGCGGGAACGGAGATTAGGATTAAGATCAGGATTAGGAGCAGGAGGAGAAGCCAGCCGCGCGCGGCAGACCTCCGCGAACTTCAAATCCGCCTCGCCCGTTATCACGTGGTCCGCCAGCCGCACGATTTCCTGCTCCTCCCATTCGAAGCTCACCTCGGGGCCACCCAGTATGACGATGACCTCCGGCGCAACCCGCCTGAGCGTCGCGACAACCTCCGTGGTCTCGCGGACGTTCCAGATGTAAACTCCCAGCCCCACGATGCGCGGTCGCCGGGCGAGGATGGCCTCCACGATGTCCAACGGGCGCTGCTGAATCTCGAACTCCAGCAGCGCGGTGTGGGGCTGGAGGTCGCCCATGTTCGCCATCAGGCAGCGCAGCCCAAACGCGCAGTGGATGAACTTCGCGTTGAGCGTCGCAAGCAGGATGTCGGCAGGCTGAACCACGACGGGACAGTAGCGCGCTCGGAACGACCGAGGCGAGCGCGGCCTTGGCTATGCCGGTGCGGTTACTTGTCCCGCGTCAGGAGGTAGTGCGCCAGCGCTTCGAGCGCGGCAGCACGGCCTTTGAACGGCTTCAAGGCGGCGAAGGCCTTGGCGGTGAGCTGTTGGGCAATCTTCCGGCTTTTCTCCAGGCCCACGATGCTCGGATACGTCGCCTTCTGCGCGGCGATGTCCTTGCCCGCCGTCTTGCCGAGCTGCTCGCTCGTCTGCGTCACGTCCAGGATGTCGTCAATGACCTGAAAGGCCAGGCCGACGTGGTAGCCGAAGTCTGTGAGGGCCTGAAGCTGCGCGGGCGTGCAATTCGCGCTCATGCCGCCGAGGCGCACGGCGCAACACAGCAGCGCGCTGGTCTTGCGCTCGTGGATGTAGCGGAGTTCTGCGACGCCCAACTTCTTCCCCTCACCCTCCAAGTCCGCCACCTGCCCGGCGATGAGCTGCAACGAGCCGCTGGCCTTGGCCACTTCGAGCACCAGGTCGCGGTGCGAATAGCGCGGCCAGCCCTTGGCCAGCGCGGTGATTTCAAATGCCTGCGTGAGCAGCGCATCACCCGCCAGCACGGCGATGCCTTCGCCGAAGACCTTGTGATTCGTCGGCTTGCCCCGGCGGAAATCGTCGTTGTCCATCGCGGGCAAATCATCGTGGATGAGCGAATAGGTGTGGATGCACTCCACGGCGCATGCGAGCGGGAGCGCGTCCGCCTCGCGCCCGCCGCACGCCTCGGCCGCTGCGAGCGTGAGCGCGGGGCGCATGCGCTTGCCACCGGCAAAGAGCGAATAGCGCATCGCCCGGTGGATGGTGGCAGGCTTGGTTTTTTCCGAGGGAAGAAGCGCGTCGAGCGCGGCGTTGGTGGCGGCGCTTTTCGCGTCGAGCCAGGCGGACAGGTCAAAGGGAGTTTGGTGACGCGCTCCGGCGCGCGTGGCGGTGGTCGGCATGGCGGTGGTTTTAGGAGAAGGCCGCGGGCGGTGCAAGACGGAGTTAGGCGGGACGGCAGGCGATTGGCGGACGCGGGAGAAAAGGGTTGAAACGAGCCTGCTCGCGCCTAGTATGCGGCCGCCTTTCCGCTCGCGGAGAGGCACGATGGTTCGGGACGTAGCGTAGCTTGGTAGCGCGTCTGAATGGGGTTCAGAAGGTCGTGAGTTCAAATCTCACCGTCCCGACCATTTCTTCTTCCACCCGCCGGGCAGATTTCTCCGAACCAAACGACCAGTGGCAGCGTTGGACTCCTTGAACGGCCCGTTACCGGGCGAGTCGAACAGCCAATCTGCATGGTCCGCCAAACTTCAAACCCCGCGCCACCCTTGCGCCGTTGACCATGCTGCTCCCCTCCCCCGCAACCACCGCGACGGATGAACAGGCCATGGGGCGCGTGCAGTCGCACGATGATCCGGAGGCTTTTGCCGCGATCGTCCGCCGCTGGGAAGGGCCGCTCCGCAACCTTTGCCTGCGCATGACCGGGGACCTCCACCGCGCCGAGGATCTCACGCAGGAGACGTTTTCCCGGCTCCACGCCCGTCGGCGCGAATGGCAGCCCACGGCCAAGCTCTCCACCTACCTCTGGCGCATCGCCATCAACCTCTGTCACGACGAAAACCGCCGGCGCACCCGCCATGGCGAGGTGCCGCTGGAAACCGGCGAAGCCGGCGAACACGCGCCGCCCATCACCGTCTTCCAGCCCACGCCGCACGATGAGCTCGAAGCCGGCGAGCGCGCCGATCAGGTGCGCACGGCGTTGCAGCGCGTAAGCGAGCCCTTCCGCACCGTGCTCGTGCTCCGGCACTATGAAGGCCTCAAGTTCCGCGAGATCGCGGACGTGCTGGGCGTGCCGGAGGGCACCGTAAAGTCCCGCATGGTCGAGGGCCTCAGCCAGCTCACCCGCCTGCTGCAGCCCGCCCTGAACGATTCCCCCGCCACGAGCGCCCCGGCAACGCCAACGGCAAGCTGGCAGCCACGCGCCCAAACGAAAGCCAACCTATGAAACATCCAACCCGCGAAGACCTTGTTGCCCACCTCTACGGCGAACTGCCGCCCGCCCAACGGGCGGAACTCGACGCGCACCTGGATCAATGCGCCGACTGCCGGAAACTCACCGCAGAATGGCGCGGCACCATGGCGGAGCTCGACTCCTGGCAACTCCCGGCACCCCAGCCGCACCGCCGACCAGTGCCAGCGAACCTCGTCTTCGTGCCGTTCCTCCGGTGGGCCGCCGCCGCGTGTCTGGCGGTCGGATTCGGGTTTCTCGGCGGCCGGCTGTCCGCGCCCAAGCCGGACCGCGAGGCGCTGCGGGCGGAGTTCGCCGCCGAATTGAAGCAAGTGGTGGCCGCGGTGGAAACGCAGCGCGCCGAAGACCGCCGCGCCGTCACGGAAATCCTTCAGACCATGGAAGCGCAGCGCACGGAGGACTACGCCGTGCTGCGCCGCGAGCTTGAGACGCTGGCGGTAAACACCGAAGACGGGCTGAAAACCATCGTGCAAATCGCCGCTTTCACCGAACCAACCCAGCGTTGATGCCGTTCAACCACCCGCCCTGAACCTTTACTTAACGCCCACCATGCAGACCATGAAACACCCGATCGCCCTCCTTGCCCTGCTCACCATCGGCCACGCCGCGCATGCACAGAATGTTGTCCCGCCGCTGCCGGCCCCATCCACCGCACGCCTCAATTTTGAAGAGGCCAGCGGGCTGGACGGCAACCAAGTCGCGCAGTTCGCCCAAGCCCGGCCTGATGAAAAACGGGACCGCAATGCCCCGCGTCCGGCCGATGCCCCCCGGCCGCCCGCCCCTCCAACCCCTCCGCCACCTCCTGGCGAGGCCCACGGGGGATTTGGCCACGGAGAAAGCCGCGCTTCGTCCATGAGCGGCAGCGCCCGCAGCTTTGGCCGCCCTGACGGTCAGCGGGGTCGGCCAGCGCACCCGATCGTGGTCACCAGCCAACCGCTCGAGGCGAAGCAGCTTGCCACCATCGAGGAGGACCTTGGCATCATGGCGCGACTGCTGGAGAAGGAAATCGAGCGGGAAGGCGGGGCGGGAGCGCCCCGCGACGCCATGGGCATTGTGCTGACGCGTCTCGACGGCCGCAGCCCTTCCGTGCTGCTGCTCGAAGGCTACGGTGCGGTTTTCACCTTCAACGTGCGCATGCCACTGACGCCGCCGCCCGTGCGCGCCACTGAGAAGAAGCCGGAGCGGCCCACGGATTCACCTTGGGAGCGCACGCGCCGCGAACTGTTTGGCGCAGCGGAGGACGGCAGCGGACGCGGCGGGCTTGTAGGCGGCCAAGCTGGCCGGTTTGAGTTCCGGGCGCCGCCCGGAGCGGGCATTTCTGGCGGAGGCGGAGGCGGGGGGTTCGGTGACAGCTGGGGCGGACGCATCGCCGGTCCGGAGCCCTACGACGCCAAAAAGGTCGAGGAGCTCAAGAAATCGATCCTCGAAGCCCTCAAGCAGGCCGGCAATATCCGTGCACTCAAACCGGACGACTACCTGACCGTGGTGGTGCAGGGCGGCGACGGCGGCCTGGGTTCCCCGGGCTTCGTCTCCGTCGAGACCCGCACCATGACGAGCACCAGCTCCGGCGGCGGCCCGCCCAAGGTCGAGACCTTCGTGAACCGCGGCAGCGGCAGCGGTCACCGCTCAAGCACGCTCACCGTGCGCGCCAAGAAATCCGACTGCGACGACTTCGCGAAAGGCAAACTCAATGCCGAGCAGTTCACCAAGAAAGCCCTGGTGAACCTGCAATGATCGGGAAGCGGCGGGCGGCAGCGTCAACGGGCCCGCCCCTTTTCGGTTATGATCTTGGGGAAAAGCGCGGACGCCGGCACGACCTGCTGCGGCCCGCCCGCCACGCTCCACGAAAGTTTGGCCATGGCTGAGCCGCTGTTCTCGTAATACTCCATCACCAGGTCATACATCTGGCCGGCTTCGAGCTTCAGTTCCCCCTTGTGCTCGGTTGCCCCCTGGTCCACCCACGCGTCCACGAGCTTCTGCCCGTTGACCCACAGCCGCACACCGTCGTCGGCCTCCGCGACAAAGGTGTGCAGGCCGGATTTTTCGGCCTTCACCTGCCCGGTCCAGCGAACGCAAAAATCATCCACCCCCGCGCCGCGCAGGTTGGGACCGCCCTCGGCCCAGTCAAAGGCAACCTCCTTGTCCAGCCGCAGCGCAGGCCGGCCGGAGAAGGCCCGCCCCTTGAAATAATGCCCGACCAGCCCGCGCGCATCTGCCGGCAACTTAGCCACGTCCAGATCGCCCGGCGGCGCAAGCTCCTTCGGGGTCAGGCGGAAGCTGGGAATCAGCTGCTTCAGGGTCGAGGGGCCGCTCCACATGAGCTTCGCCGCCGCCCCGCCGCCGCTCTCATACATTTCCATGATGATGTCGTAGCGCTTGCCATCCTCCATCATGAACTCGGGGCTCTTGTCCTCGGACGGCGCATGGTCGGTCCAGTTGTCAATGAGCAGCCGGCCGTCCACCCACAGGCGCACGCCGTCATCGGACTCGGTGATGAACGTGAAGCGGCCCGTGGCCGGCGACTGGACTATGCCGCTCCAGCGCACGCTGAACTGATCGCCCGGCAGCCCCGGCCCCGGCGCTTCCGGCCAGTCGAAATTGACCTGCGGATCCACGCGCTTCAGCGCGGGCGGGCCAGCCAAGTCGATGCCCTTGAAATACTGGCCGAGCAGGCCCGTCTTGGGTTCGACTTGCGAGTAGCCGGAGTTTGCAACCAGCAGAACGGCGAACAGCATCAGAGATCTCTGCAAAAGTCGCCCTTTTGGAAACGGAGCGCGGGTCTGTGACCCACAGCGGCTTGATTGGCGAGGGGACGTGCTGCGGCTCGCAGAGCCGCGCTGCACTTTTGCAGAGATCTCCATCAGTGTTGGCTTCATGGATTTGGACGCAGTCTGATAAATTAAGAGGACGCCTCAATCTCGTCGGCTACTTCACCACCATGTTCGTGAACGGTGGCACGTAGGCCTGAAGATAGACGAGGATGCCCACGAGCGCCGCGAGCGCGAGGGAGTGGAAGAACACGTAGCGCAAGATGCTGCCCTCGTGGCCATACCAGTTCGTCGCCGTGCTCGCCACGACGATGCTCTGCGCGTCCACCATCTTGCCCATCACGCCGCCGGAGCTGTTGGCCGCAGCCATTAACACCGGTGGGATGCCCGTCTGCTCGGCAGTAATGCGTTGCAGGCTGCCAAAAAGGACGTTGCTCGCCGTGTCGCTGCCGGTGAGCGCCACGCCCAGCCAGCCCAGCAGCGTGCCGAAGAACGGATACAGCGCGCCGGTCTTCGCCAGCGCAAGGCCGAGCGTGGCGTCGGTCCCGGAATACTTGGTGACGTAACCGACCGCGAGCATGCCCGCGATGGTGATGAGCGAGAAGCGCAAGGTCCAGAGCGTGCGGCGATACACACGCGCGAGTTCCGCCAACGAGAAGCCCATGTAAAGCCCCGCGAGGATGGCGGCGGCGAGGATGCCGGTGCCGGTCGCCGAGAGCCAGTTGAGCTTGAACACGGCCTCCTCCGGCCGGGTGGGTTTCTCCGGTGTGGGCTGGGGGACGACGGGGAAGGTGCGGACGGTGGCGTTGTGCAGCCGGGGCATTTCAAACTTCGGGGCGGAAAGCGCGTCCAGCTGCTGCTTCACCTGCGGCACGCCCCAAATGAACACGAGAACGCTCAGCAAAATCCACGGCACCCATGCGCGGCGGATCAAGGCGGGGGCAGGTGTTTCGGCTTTGGCATCGGGTGCGGTGACCGGAGCGCTTGCTTCCGGTTTCCACCCGTCTTTCGGCTGCCAGACTTTCAGCAGCGCGATGACGGCGATCATCGAGCAAATCGCTGCGACGATGTCCACCAGCCACGGGCCATGAAAGTTCGACACGAGGAACTGCGGCACCGCGAAACTCACGCCCGCCGTCAGCGCCGCCGGCCACACGCCGAGCATCCCGCGCCAGCCCGCATAGGCCCACACGACCCAGAACGGCACCACCAGCGAGAAGAAGGGCAGTTGCCGCCCGGCCATCGCCGACAGCGCGTGGAGGTCGAGCCCCGTCACGCCCGCGAGCGCGATGATGGGCGTGCCCAGCGCGCCGTAGGCCACCGGAGCGGTGTTCGCGATGAGCGAGAGCCCGGCGGCTTGGAGCGGCTTGAAGCCCAACTGCATGAGAATTGCCGCCGTCACGGCCACGGGCGTGCCGAAGCCCGCCGCGCCCTCGAAGAAAGCGCCGAAGCTGAAGGCAATCAGCACGAGCTGCACGCGCGGGTCGGGCGCGAGGTTCGCCAGGCTCCCGCGCAGCACGGCGAAGAGGCCTTTATCCACCGTGAGCTGGTAGAGGAAAATCAGGTTCAGGATAATCCAGCCGATGGGAAACAGCCCGTAAGCCGCGCCGTAACCCGCCGTCGCCAGCGCCGCATCCACCGGCATCTTGAAGGCGAACAGCGCGACGGCCAGCGCGACGCCGAGGCCCAGCAACGCGGCGAGGTGAATCTTGATTTCCAGCCACGCAATGGCCCCGAGCAACACGACAACGGGCAGCGCCGCGACAAGCGTGGAAAGGAAGGCATTGCCGAACGGGTCATAATTTTGCGGCCAGGGTTGCATCGGTGTCGGCAGAGGAAAAAGGGAAGCCCGCGGAATGTCCAGCCCACAGCCGGCTGGGAATAAGGCCATCCCGGACGGCTCTCACTATCGCCTCCGGGCGATGCTTCGCGACCCAACTGCGTAGGTAGGTAGTTCGCTCCCGTCCCCAGACAACCGCCATCGCCGGAGCGCCTGCCCGCCGCTGGCGTGATCCGCCGGCGGCGGGTTTGCTTTGGGTAGCTACGAGCGCCTCCGCTGAAAGGTCGAACTGCTCAGTTCTTGAAAGCCCCGAAGATACCCCAGGCGGTGAATCCCAAACAGGTCAGGCCGCCCACGACCCACAGCATCACCTGCTCGACGAACCTGCCCGGTTCTTGACTGTATTTGATTTCCCTCGGCTCATCGCCTGGCTGGTAGGTGTCTCCAGAGCGGAAAGCCCGATAAGCCATGACCAAACAGAAAACGCCAACACTCAAACCGAGCGCGGCCTCGAATTGCTGCTCAGTGTTCACGCGCGACGGCAACGAGGTTCAGATGAGCTCCTCGATCACCTTGCCCCGCGTCAGCACGGGGATCGGCTGGCCGAAGGCGTTGTGGAAAACCTCGTCGGTGGCCACCCCGAGCTGGCGGTAGATCGTGGCGAGCACGTCGTTGAAATGGACGGGCCGGTCGAGCGGCAAATCGCCGGCCTTGGTGCTGGAGCCGACCACGACGCCGCGCTTCAAACCGCCACCCGTCAGCATCACGGAAAAGACTTTCTCCCAGTGGTCACGCCCCGCGTTGGCGTTGATCTTGGGCGTCCGCCCGAACTCGCCGAACATCGCGACCAGCGTCGTATCGAGCAGGCCGCGTTCTTCGAGGTCGTCCAGCAGCGCGCTCACCGCGAGGTCCATCGGCGGGAGCAGCTTGTCCCGCATCTGGTTGAAGTTGTCCTCGTGCGTGTCCCAGTCCTGCCCGCGCTCCTGGTTGAGCGTGTAGGCCAGCAGCGTGAACGGCACGCCCGCCTCGGCGAGCCGACGCGCAAGGATGGTCTGCTGGCCCCAGAGGTGGTTGCCGTAACGCTCGCGCTGCCGCACCGGTTCGCGCGTGAGGTCGAACGCCCCGCCCGCCGCTCCACCCGCCAGCATCTCCAACGCGTGCCGGTGATAGCGGTCAAGCCCGTCCACGGCCGCGGGGGAGGCCTGGCCGCCAAGTGCATTCAGCAACGTCAGCCGGTCCTCGAGGCGCTTGCCGGAGAGACCTTGGTTCAGCCGCAGGTCCTGCGGGCCACCGAACGGCGCGCGCGCATCCTCGGGCGGAATGCCCGATTCCAGCGGCTCATACGCCACGCCGAGCGGGCCGGCTGAAGCATAATGAACGCGGTTGCCAAGCTGCCCCGCATGCGGAATCGCCACGTAGGGCGGCAGCAACGGCGCGCGCGCGCCGCACGCCCGCGCGATGACGGAGCCGATGCTCGGATGCGCGAGGTTGCGGTTCTTCGCCTCGACCGAGGCGTCAGGCAAATCGCCGCCGGTCAGCGTCTGGTAAATCGCCACCGGATGGCTCGGCGAGTCCACGTAGGTGCTGCGAATGAGGCTGAACTTGTGTGCGCGCTTCGCCAGCAGCGGCAAATGCTCCGCGAAGTGGATGCCCGGCAGCGTCGTGGGAATGTCACCGAACGTGCTGCGATAGGCCGACGGCGCGTCGGGCTTCGGGTCAAAGCTCTCGTAGTGCGACAGGCCGCCTTGCAGGTAAATCACGATGCACGCGCGCGCCGGGGCACTGCTGGCCTTCTGCGCTTCCTTCGCGCGGAGCAACTGCGGCCACAACACCGCGCCGGCCAGCGCACCGCCGCCTTGGAGCCAGCGACGGCGCGTCATGGCGGCAAGGGCGTTAGTTGGCGGCAACAACATGAGCTAGAGTGCCCTGTTCGACGTGTCTTGGCAGCCGGGGCATTCGGTCGAACCTCGCATCTAGGCCGTGCGCATATTAAGCCATCAATGGCTCACCATTGTTCTCCCCCAAGTCGAACCATGTCGCGACTTTCAATCTCACGGCACGCCGAAGGTGTAACGGAACGTCGGAGCGGGGGTTGAGTCCGTCTGCCTGAATCACGGCATCGGTGAAGGCATCAACGTCCTTTGGCGGCGCTTGGACAAGCCGAGCCCGCGCCTCGGGCGGAAGGCAAAATCCCAAATCGACGCACAACGCATCAAGCAACTGTCCTATCTGCTTCGATGAGATCGGAGAACTCATTGCACCTTCTTCCCCACGCACCACAGATGCTTGTGCGTGCGGATGAACACCTCGCCGTTGCTGA
>CAZQEW010000047.1:0-28462 GCA_964591495.1 uncultured Klebsiella sp. | reverse complement strand
GCTGGTCGTCCTCTCAGACCAGCTACCCGTCTTAGCCTTGGTGAGCCGTTACCTCACCAACTAGCTGATAGGCCGCGGGCTAATCCTAAAGTGTCAGGCCTTACGGTCCCCAACTTTGAAAACCAGAAGATGCCTTCCAGTAGTCACATTCGGTATTAGCTCCGATTTCTCGGAGTTATCCCAAGCTTCAGGGAAGATTACCCACGTGTTACGCACCCTTGCGCCGCTGAACACTCCGAATATTGCTACCCGAAATGTCCCGCTCGACTTGCATGTCTTATCCACGCCGCCAGCGTTCGTTCTGAGCCAGAATCAAACTCTCCGTTAAAAACGTAAGCTTGATTATGTCAGGCATAGCCCGACAATGTCATTCTTATGATTTGTTTACTCAAAGAAGGCTTTTAACAGCCAATCTTTCAAAGGGCTTTCATTTGTCGCACAATTTAATTTTCAATGAGCACAGCGATCGTAATCGCCACACCAAAACCCCGATCAGGGGGAAAAAAAACCTGAGAGCCTGTTTTAACTCGGCATCTCAGCTTCGTTTTACTTTTGCTTTTTTACTCTTCAGCGGAGAGACGTCAAGCTTTTGTTTCTTGCGTCGCTTCGTCGAACTAAGTTCAAAAGAACGAGAACAAATTAGCTGATCCCCGAATGCGTGCAACCTTTTTTTTAAAAAAAGTGATCAGGCCGTCGGCACCCCTCTTCCAAGACTCGACAATTCCCCTGTAAACACTCATTTTTTCCAAGTGTCGGACCCCAAATTATCCCATCTCGAAAATCTGCTGAAGAGCTATGGCTCAACCTTGATCGCCTACTCCGGCGGCGTGGATTCAGTTTTTTTGGCCTACGTCGCTCATAGGGTTCTGGGCCCACTTTCTGTAGCCGCAATCGCGGATTCGCCCAGCTTGCCACGCCGTGAGTTGCAGGAGGCTTTGGACATTGCTCAGCAGTTCGGATTTGCGGTGCGAGTCATCAAAACTGAAGAGTTTTCAAATCACGATTATACTTCTAACCCTTTGAACCGCTGTTATTTCTGCAAGCACGAACTTTTCACCGAACTTGTTCCACTTGCACAGGAGCTGGGTTTGAAAGTGATTTCCTATGGGGAGAACGCCAGCGATGTCGGCGACTACAGGCCAGGCGCTCAAGCGGCAAAGGAGTTCGCTATCCGCGCTCCGCTTAAGGAGGCAAACCTCTCCAAGGCCGAGATTCGGAGACTTTCGGCGCGTTTTGGGCTACCAACTACCGACAAGCCGCAAATGGCTTGCCTGAGCTCCCGGGTGCCTCACGGAGAGCCAGTAACCGAGTTGAAACTTCAAATGATTGAGGCGGCCGAGAATGTGTTGCGCGACCTTGGTTTTTTTGACGTCCGGGTGCGGCACCATGAATTGTCGGGCACCGGAACTTTGACGTCCCCGCCAGTTCGACCAGAAGTTAACAACCTTGCCACTCCGCTGATACGCCAGGCACTGGCCCGAATTGAAGTGGGCGGTTCGGAACTGCCACGGTTGCTGGATACTCAAACCGCTGCGCATATTGCCACCGAACTAAAGCGCATCGGCTACGCCCACGTGACCCTCGATTTGCATGGCTATCGGCGCGGCGGTGCCAACAACCTCGCTGAGCAGGCCTCGACATAGTTCACGAGCCACGCGGCAGCTCGCATTACACTTCAGCCAGCCCTAGACTCGCGCGTGCACTTGGCTCGTTTGCGACTGCGAGATTTCCGCAACTACCTGCGGCTTGATGCGGATTTCAGTCCCGGATTTCACCTGTTGCTGGGTCAGAACGCGCAAGGAAAGACCAACATCCTCGAAGCCATCTATCTGCTGGCCACACTGCGCTCGTTCCGCGGCGTTGGCGGAGCGCAAATGGTCCACCAAGGCTCGAAGGGATACTTCGCGGGCGCGACGGTTCTGGGGCTGGCGCAGCATGACATAAGGATGTTCTGGTCCTTGACGGAGCGAAAGCTGTCGCTGGACGAACAACCGGTGCGCCGGCTGACCGACTATCTCGGCACATTGCGGGCCGTCGTGTTTTGCACCGAGGATTTGCAGCTCATCAAGGGCACCGCCCGAATTCGCCGGCGTTTCCTCGATTTACTGCTGGCACAGACTCAGCCGGACTACCTGCCGATTCTGCAGCGCTACGCGCAAGCTCTCCGCTCCCGCAACTCCCTCCTCAAGCAACGCACACCGGACCCAGCGCTGCTGGACAGCTTTTCCCAAGAGCTCGTGAACACCGGCCAGCGCCTCATCACCGCTCGCCGCGAATTGCTTCCCCGCATTTCACCCCTGGCGAGGCTTGCCTATCGACGCATCTCTCATGACGCCGAGGAATTACGGCTCGAATATCAACCGAGCGTGAAGGCCGATTTTACGGTCGAACTGGCTCGCTCCCGCGAACGCGAACGAATGCTTCGGGCCACGCTCGTAGGGCCACACCGGGACGAACTGGCCCTGCTGCTCAACGACAGGCCAGCAGCGCAGTTCGGGAGCGAGGGCCAAAAGCGCACCCTGGCGATCGCGCTCAAGATGGCCCAAGCCGAGTATGTCACTGGCATCCACGGGGTGCCGCCGGTGTTGCTGATTGACGATGTGATGGGCGAACTCGACGCCCGACGTCGCGCTGGCCTCTTGCCTCTGCTGCAGCGCTCGCACCAGTCACGGGGACAGGTGTTTATGACCTGCACGGAGGAAAACTGGCCAAAAGAGCTTGGTCGCGAACTGCACCGGTGGGAGATCAAGGCAGGAACAGTTCAGCGGCTCGCAACTTAGGAAGCTCAGCCAAAGTCTGAGGCGCGCATCCGCCGGCGTTTTCTTGGATACCGGAGTCACCGTCTTCTGGCCGGCCGCCCTCAGGTTCAATCTGCATTGCGATAATCACCCGAAGCCATAAAGTCCCGCCCACGTCAAAACCCACTCTTTCATGAAAAAACTATTCCAAATCTGCTTCCGGGCGATCGCTTTCTCATTCGCCGCAGCGTTCGCGGCCACCGCGGCCGCCGCCGAACAAACCTGGGTCACCTACGAACCAAAGGCTGGCCCCGGCCAGGGAAAGCACGTCGTGTTTTTGACGGGCGATGAAGAGTATCGCAGCGAAGAGGGCCTGCCCATGCTGGCCAAAATCCTCAGCCAGCGCCACGGCTTCAAGTGCACGGTTCTCTTTTCGGTGGATTCCGAGGGCTTTATCAACCCAGATGCCGGCGGCAGCCTCACCAACCCGAGCGCACTCGACTCCGCCGATGCCATCGTGATGCTGCTGCGCTTCCGCCATTGGGACGACGCCGCCAACCAGAAGTTCGAAGCCGCCGTGAACCGGGGTGTGCCCATCATCGCGCTGCGCACCAGCACCCACGCTTTCAACGGCCTGAAAGGACCTTACGAAAAGTGGAATTTCGGCAACAAAGGCGGCTTCGGCAAACAGGTGCTTGGCGAGACGTGGGTCTCCCACTGGGGTCGGCACAAAGTGGAGGCCATGCTTGGAATCGTCGAGAAGGGGGCCGAAAATCACCCGCTGCTGCGCGGAACCGGCGAGATTTTTGCCGATTCCGACACCTACGAGGCATACCCGCCGGCTGACGCAAAAATTCTCCTGCGCGGACAGGTGCTCAAGGGCATGAAACCAACGGACGCCCCCGCCGACTACGTCAAGAAGCGCGCCAGCGACAAACAGGAGCAGGGCGTCAACGACCCGATGATGCCTGTAGCCTGGACGCGCGAGCACAAGAATGACGCCGGCAAGGTGAACAAAATCTTCACCACCACCATGGGCGCGGCCACCGATCTCCAAAGTGAAGGCACACGGCGCTTGGTGGTTAATGCCGTCTTTTGGGGCCTGGGTTTGGATGTCCCGGCTAAGGCAAACGTCGACTACATCGGCGAATACAAGCCCTCCATGTATTCCTTCAAAGGCTACAAGAAGGGCGTCAAACCCAGTGACCACAAGCTTTAGCCGCGGTGCGATCAGCTTTGGGCAGTGGTCGGGCTGAATCTTTGCATCGCCCAAAACAGTTCTTCCGCCGCGAACATCCGTCGCTGTTCGCTCATAAAACCGCTTGCACGGTTTTGTGGCCGGGGCTTAGGTTCCCGCCCGCGTTGGCCGGCCAACCCGTCGACGCGCCGGTGGGCTGGTAGCTCAGTTGGTAGAGCAGTGCCCTTTTAAGGCATTGGTCCGGGGTTCGAGTCCCCGCCAGCCCACCATTCCATCACTCCCATGAAGGCCGTCATCCTTGCCGCCGGAAAAGGCACGCGTATGCGTGACCTCACCAACGAAATCCCCAAGCCCATGCTCAAGGTGCAGGGCAAACCCATTCTCCAGCACATCGTCGAAGGGCTGATGAGCGTGGGCATCCGCGAATTCTGCATCGTCACCGGCTGGCACGCGGAGGTGGTCGAGGGTTTCTTCGGCGACGGCTCGCGGTTCGGCGCACGCATCGGCTACGTGCGGCAGGTGGTGCAGGACGGCACGGGCAAGGCCCCCGAGCTGGCGAAGACCTTCGCCGGCCATGAGCCGTTCCTGCTCACCTACGGCGACATTCTCGTGAAGCCCGAGACCTACGCGGACATGCTCAAGCGCTGGGCCGGCGGAAAGTTCTCCGGCCTCGTCACCGTGACCGGTAGCGAGGACGTGACCAAGGGCGGGCTGTTCTTCTTCGATGGCAACTTCTGCCTGAAGCATCTCGTCGAAAAGCCCAGTCAGGCGCAACTCGCCGAATTGCGGTCGCAAGGCTGGCTCAAACCCGGCGACACGGCCTGGTATAACGCGGGCATTTACCTCTTCGACCCCGTGCTGTTCGAGTTCACCGCCAAGCTCCAGAAATCGCCTCGCGGCGAATACGAGCTGACGGACGCGCTCACGGCGATGCTGGCCGCGGGGCACCAAATGGCCGGCCTGCAAATCGCCGGCCGCTGGGTAGACGTGCGTGATCCCGAGGTGCTGGCGTCGTTACAGGAGTGAGCGGCCAACGCCGCTGCCGAAGCATCAACCTCCGGCCAGGAGCTTCTCCCACTCCGGCTCCTTGAAGCCGACTACCCCGCCCTTGTCCGTCAGCACAAACGGGCGCTTCACCAGATTTCCGTTCGCCGCCAGCAGGGCGAGCGCCTCGTCCACAGTTAGATTGGGCATTCGTTCGGCGAGCTTCATCGCCTTGTAATCGCCGCCGGAAGTGTTGAAGAGCCGGCGCAAGTCGCCCCCGTAAATGGCCAACATCCGCTTCAGTTCCGCCTGCGTGGGCGGCTGCTCGCGGATGGGGATGGCGTCGAAGGCGACACCGCGCGCTTCCAGAAACTTCCTTGCCCGCCGGCAAGTATCGCAGCCTTTGTATTCGTAGAGTCGGAGGCTCATTGGATCGCTTGATGCATCACCAGTGCGCGAAGGCTAGCGTTCGCCCCGGGCTTGTGCCAGCCTCCGGCCATCACAGACCACCGCATGAACACCAACCGTCTCCCCGCCCTGCTTGCCGCCCTCCTGCTCGCCGTGCCCGCGCTGCCTGCCGCCACGTTGCTGCCGCCGAACGCCCGCGTCGCCATCATCGGTGACTCCATCACCGAGCAGAAGCTCTACAGCAAATACATGGAGGCCTACCTGCTCGCCTGCACCGGCCGGAAGGACATCCATGTGATGCAGTTTGGCTGGAGCGGCGAAACCGCCAGCGGCTTTGCTGCACGCTGCGTGAACGACCTCGCCGCCTTCGCCCCGAACGTCGCCACCACCTGCTACGGCATGAACGACGGCGGCTACCAGCCGTGGAAGGACAGCATCGGCCAGAGCTACGAGGCCAACATGCGCAACGTCATCAAGCAGCTCACCGTCGCCGGCGTGAAGCACATCGCCGTCGGCTCACCCGGCGCGGTGGACTCGAAGACCTTCGCGCCGCGTCTAAGCTTCGGCGGCAAGGACTCTGCCGCCGGCTACAACGACACCCTGGCCCACCTCCGTGACATCGCCAAGAAGCTCGCCGCCGAAGGCAACCAGACTTTCGCCAACGTCCACAACGCCATGTTCGACGCCATGCCCAAGGCCAAGGCCGCGCTCGGCGAAAACTATCCCGTCTGTGGCGGCGACGGTTTCCATCCTGGCCCGAACGGCCAGCTCCTCATGGCCTACGCGTTCCTGAAAGCCCTCGGCGTGGACGGCGACATTGGCACCATCACCGTGGATCTCAAGGGCGCGGCCACCGCAACCACCGGCCACAAAGTGCTCGGCGGCACGGCGGGGAAGGCAGAACTGGAAAGCACCCGCTGGCCGTTTTGCTTCGATGCCGATCCGAAGAACCCCAACAGCACGCGCAGCATCCTGCCCTTCGCGCCGTTCAACGAGGACTTGAACCGCCTCACGCTCAAGGTGAAGAACCTGGGCGCGGCGAAGGCCAAAGTGACTTGGGGCACGGCGAGCTTGGACTTCACCAAGGAACAGCTCGAAGCCGGCGTGAACCTCGCGGCCGAGTTCCCGGCGACGCCGTTTGACGGAGCCTTCACGAAACTCGTGGACGCACTCGGGCGCAAGCAGCAGTTCGAAACAGCGATGATCAAGGGCCTCGTGACCAACCTCCGCCAGTTCAGCAACGAGGCGAAGGCCGACGCCGAGCTGGCAAAGGCGTTCGACACCGTCAAAGCCAAGCTCCAAGCCCGCCAGCAGCAGCTCGACGCCGAAGCCCGCCAGACCCTCGTGCCCGTGAAGCACACGCTCACGGTAACGGCGCTTTGAGCAGTGCAGATAGCCAATCCGATTCCTATGAAGACGAGCCATCCTTCCCTGCGAAACGCCTTCACCTTGATTGAACTTCTAGTCGTCATTGCAATTATCGCAATCCTAGCCGGCATGCTGCTCCCGGCTCTGGCCCGGGCGAAGGAGAAGGGGAAGATGACCAAATGCCTGAGCAACATGCGACAGATTGGGCTGGCCTGTGGCCTTTACGCGGGCGATTACGAGAAATACCCTCTGCACGAAGTGGCTGCTACCAGTCCGTTCTCGTCCACGCCAGCAGCCAACCAATCACGCTACGCGGCTGTCTATTACTCAACCAAGTGGCTAGACTTCATTGACCCCTACATGGGCAGCAACGCGAACGTCGTCATCTGCCCAAGTGACAACGGCAAGCTCCCGACCGATGCCACGACCTTCAAAACCACCGGGCCGCCGCTGACCTACGGAATGAACGTGTATTCGTTTTCCCTGGGGGCAGCTTCTCCCCAGCCACGCCCGGAAAACATTCTATCGCCATCCACGAAATACTTTATTGGCGAAACGGTGGGGCAGGTGGGTCTGTGTCACATTGGGCTCTGGTCGTTCGCCGCTTCGGGGTTGCTGCGGCACGGTGGCGGCATGGATGTGGACGCCTCTGGCCAAACCCGGAACAAAGGCTGCAACTACACCTACTTCGACGGCCACGCTGACTATGTGGTTAAGAAAGCAGCATGGGATCCGAACGCCGGCAATTGGCAAAATTCCGCGTTCGTGGCCGCCAATGCTCCCGATTGGGCAACGTGGATTCCCTGAACCATGAAGCTGCTCCGCCCGTTGCTTCTGTCGCTGGCCGTCGCCCAGTGCCTGTGGCTGTCCGCCTGCCGTCGCAAGCGTCCAGAGAATCCGCCTGCCCAAGTTCCGCCACCAACCTCCCCACAGCCAATACCGGGAACGGTGACCGACCAGCCCAAGGCAGGCGCACCGACGCCCCCCATCACCACCGAGCAGATGCTGCAGTTTGAAGGTCGCTTCGGGCGGCCACCCACGAATTACGGCGAGCTGTCTCGGCTTAAATCAGAACCGGTGCGGCGCTAGGTGGTCGTCTCCCTCACTTCAGCGTCCGCTTTAGCCACGCTACAAGCTGGTCCGCGTAATCCGGCACCAGTTTGTCCCAGCCGCCCATGCCGTGCGCACCCTCGGGGATGGTGATGAGGTCGCAGGCGTTGCCCAGCTCCTTCATCCGCGCCTGGAACCGCACGGACTGCTCATAGTCCACCTGCGCGTCCTTGGTGCCGTGCAGTTGGAGAAAGGGTGGCAGCCCCTTGCGCAGATGCGTGGTGGGCGATGCCGCCCGCAGCGCGGCCCACGCCGCGTCGTTCAGTTCGGTCATGCCCAGCAATGCGGACAGCGACGGCCCGAGCGCGTTGCGTGCCCGCGCGTGGAACTCGAGGTCATGCGGCGCGTAGATCGGCACCACGGCAGCCACTAGGGTTTCGCCCTCGCCGCGCACGCCGACATACGAGACCAGGTGCCCGCCCGCCGATTCGCCCACCAGCGCGATGCGTTTGGGGTCGGCTTTGTAGGCGGCCGCGTTCGCCTTCACCCAGCGGATGGCGCGCTCGACGTCGTCCGCGCACGCGGGCCAGCGGCGCGCGGGCGCGAGCCGGTAATTGATGGTGAACCACGTAAAGCCCGCCTTGGTCATCGGCGCGAACAGCGGCGTGATGAACTTGTTCTTGTCGCCGTTCCGCCAGCCGCCGCCATGCACGAGGATGACCGTCGGGAACGGCCCCGGCCCATCCGGCACGCTCGCGTCCAGCGTGAGGCTCACTTCGCCGACCTTGGCGAACTCAATGTCGGACCGCAGCGCGGCGAACCCATTGGACACGGCCAGCAGTAGGGGGAGGAGAAAGCGCATGACCGCAGCCTGCGCCGCCCGAACGGCGAAAGCGAGCGCACAGTCAGGATGAACGACTCGACTCGCTCGCGAGAACATCGCGAAAACGATGGTTTGAAGAAACCGTGACTACGCAGGCGGCGCGGATTAAGCTCCGTGTAGCTCCACTCCCACATCATGCAGTTGCGAATCGCAACGGATCCACACTTCTTGCTGGAGGCCACCGCTTGTGTGGTGGCCACGGCTCTCTACTTTCACCTGCGCCGGCATTCCGGGCGCACCCCGTTCCCGTTGGAAGTCATCTTCTGGCTGATTTGCGGAACACTATTCGGCGCATGGATCGGGTCGAAACTGATCGTGCTGCTGGAAAGCCTGACCCGACCCTTGCCGGAAGGTTTCTGGCTCCAGCTGGTCGCCGGCGGCAAAAGCACAATTGGCGCGATCCTCGGCGGCTGGGCGGGCATCGAGTTGGTCAAGCGTCGCCTGCACCTACGGACACAGACGGGCGAGTTCTTCGTGTATCCGCTCGCGGTGGGGACCGCCATTGCTCGACTCGGCTGCTTCGCGACGGGCTTGGAGGATCAGACGCACGGCCTTGCGACAGGCCTGCCATGGGGCGTGGACTTCGGCGACGGCGTGGCGCGGCATCCGACGCAGTTGTATGAGGCCGCGTTCGTGCTGGTGCTGGCCGCCGGGCTGCATCGCTGCGCCCACCGGAACGGATGGGATCATGGCACGCAGTTTCGGCACTATGTCGCCGGCTATCTGGCCTTCCGGTTCGCGGTGGAGTTCATCAAGCCGCGGGAAATCTGGCTGCCCGGCCTGAGCGTGACGCAAGTGGTCTGCGCCGCAGCCGTGGCGTGGCTGTGGTGGCAACGGACGCCCGGGCTGCGAAGGGGGCATTGAGCGGACCAATAGGTCGACCAAGTTTAATCGGTTTGTTGAAGCCGCCCGCCGACTGGCAGGCTGCGAACTGTTCGAATTACTGTAGGTTTATAAATTGTCGATCTATAAACAGATTAACCAAGTCAGGCCAGTATGAGATACTACTTACGAAACCCGGCGGACGGAGCGATCTCAGGCCCGCTCGAGCTGGATGACATCGAGGCCAAGCTGAAGGCCGGCGAGCTTTCCGCCGACACACGGGCGACTGGAGACATCGGCGAAAGCCTCCGGCAAGTCCGCAGCACTCCCGCCGAGGACTGGATGCCGGTGAGGGCTATTCCAGGCATCGGCAAAGAGCGCCAGGTGAGCATGCCGATTGGCCAAATCAACCCGAGCCTCCCCGCGCCAACTCCGCCGCCTCCGGCCGAACTGTTCCCGGCGCACATCTGGGGCAAGCATCGAAGCCCATCAGAGCAGATCTCCTTCTGCCCGTTCTGCGGGCAGCGGGCCAGTGGCCCGGTAGTCCCAGGTGAGACCAAGTGTGAACGGTGCGGCAAACTGCTTTACCCAGCGGCGGGGACTGTCGAGCGGACCGGTTCCAAGGCTAACCGCCCAGTCTCCCTCCTCACCTTCATTGCGGGCGTAATCGGCGGCCTGATTGTGCAGTTCATTTCGTTCGTGATGGTCTGCGGGTTCGCCGCGTTGTCATTTAGACAAGATGGCAGCCAAAAGACGATCGCCTTTGCTGTGCTCCTTTGTCTGGGCTGGATTGCTCTGGCGATCCCGATGACTCGTAGTCCGGCTAATCGCGGCTTCGCGTTCGGCGCGCTTCTGGGCGTGGGCCTGACGGCGCTGCTGGCGGCCAGTTGCGCATTGAAGTGAACGGCGCGGACCACAACGAAAGAACTTTCCACCCAAAGCCAACCAACATGAACTACTACCTCAAAGAGCCGCACAGCCCGGTTTTCACGGGGCCGTTTCCCGCCGATGTGATCTGCCGACGCTTAGCGGCGGGAACGGTTTCGGCGAAGGCGCTCGTTGCACAGGCCGAACTGCCGAGCACTGGGAATTCCGCTTTGGCGTGGGTTTCCGTTAGCTCCATTGCCGGCCCAAGCAATCCGGCTCCGGCCTCGATGCCGGAGCCGAGAATCGCCGAGGCCGCACACTACTGCGCATTCTGCCGGCGGCAGGCCAGCGGCCCGGTGGTGCTGGGCAAAAGTAGGTGTGAGCACTGCGGTAAGCTGCTTTACCCAGCGGCCGAGGCCGTCGAACGGATCAGTCCCCAGCCTAGCCGCCAGGTTTCCACCGTCACGTTTATTGTGGGCTTGATCGGTGGCCTGATTGCGCAATTCGGTTCATTTATGGTGGCTGGCGGGTTCGCTGCAGTGCTCTTCGGGTTAAGAAAGAGCGGCAATCAGGCTGCTATTGTCGTAGCCATGGTCCTTTGCCTGGTCTGGGTGGTCGCGGCCATCTCGATGACTCGCAGTCCGGCCAATCGCGGGTTCGCGTTCGGGGTTCTGCTGGGCGTAGGGGTGACGGCACTGCTTACGGCCAATTGCGCTGTGAATAGTTTGAAATGAGCCACCTCGCAACGAACTCACCGGCATGAAATACTTTCTCTTCAACCCCGCGAACCAGGCCATCACCGGCCCATTCGAGCTGGATGACATCGAGGCCAAGCTGAAGGCCGGCGAGCTTTCCGCCGACACACGGGCGACTGGAGACATCGGCGAAAGCCTCCGGCAAGTCCGCAGCACTCCCGCCGAGGACTGGATGCCCGTGCAGTCTATTCCCGGGTTCGGGCTGGAGCGAGGGCCGGAGTCAACGCCCCCTGCCGCCGCAGGCGAGATTCGTTTCTGCCCCGGTTGCGCACACGAGCTCCTGAAGCCGTTACCGCCGGGCAAAGCAGGCGTGTGCGAGCGATGCGGTAGGACTTTGGGATCTGCACCACCGCCACCGCCGGCACCGCAGCCAAAGGTTGCGTTGCTTCCTGCCAAGGTGACCAAGTCGGGCGGAGTGCTTGCGGGCATTGGGAAAGCCTTGGGAGCAGCCTTCATGATCCTCGTGGCCCTGGTGGGCGGTCTCATGCTGCTCGCCTTTCTGGTCTTCGTTCTCCTGCTCTCCCAATGCCGCGCATGAAAACTCTCCTTCACCTCACCCTTGCCACCGTGCTGACGCTGCCGCTTGCGGCGGCGGACGCTTACTTGCCGGTCAAGTCGCCCGCGCCCAGCAGTGCGACGGCGCGGCAGGCCTTGCTGGCCAGCTTCCCCCAGGACGCCCGCCAAGTGGTCTATCGCTGGGACCCACGCGACGCGCGGCCCGAAGCGGAGCGCCTGCGC
Organism: uncultured Klebsiella sp.; assembly: GCA_964591495.1. Lineage (GTDB taxonomy): Bacteria > Verrucomicrobiota > Verrucomicrobiia > Limisphaerales > SXTU01 > SXTU01. Next base: position 16,651 of record CAZQEW010000047.1, on the reverse strand, counting down.
GCGCTGGCGGCCTTCGTGTATGAGAGCTACGACAGCTCAGCGTGGATTCCCCAGAGCTTCATCACGGTCAACCGCGTCCTGCTCGGCTCGTCATCCGCCGTGGACTCCATCCTCCGCGACCAACTCGGGCTTGTGCTCTGGCCGCAGAACCACACCGCGCCCGTCTTCGGCATGGCCCCGAACCCGGCGCGCGACCAGTCCCTGAGCTGGACCTTGAACTGCCTCGCCTGCCACATGGCGGAGATTGACGGCGTCGCCTACTTTGGAGCCGGCACGAAAACGTTGGACGAGCTGTGGCTCGGCCGCGCCGCTCAAAAGGTGACCGAACTGACCCACCAGACTGCCGCGCGGACGGCCAGCCCCGAGCAGGCCACGGCGCGGCGTGCCCACGACATACTCCGCCAGCACCATCACGAGGTGTTCGAGCCGCTCACGCGCGGGCGCTCCACGGCGTTCCCTGCCTCACACGTGGAAATGCACATGCGCGCCCATGGCGGCAACCTGCCAGACTTCGCCAAGGTCGGTCGCGGCGACGTGAAGTCCCCGCCGCTCTGGCATGCCGCTGCCAAGGCACCCTTCCAGCGCTGGTATTGCGACGGCAGTTTCACCGGCACGTTCCCGCTCATGGCCTCCTCCATGGAACTGGCCCTGGACCAAAGCTTCGACAAGCTGGCCGCTTCCGTCGTGCCGCAGATTCAGGCGGACTTTCGCAACGTCATCCAATTCCTGCGCCCGCCGCGCTATCCGCACACCATTGATGCCCACGCGGCCGCCCGGGGGAAGAAGCTGTTCGAGTCGGAGCAAATCGGCTGCGCGAGCTGCCACGGCACCTACGACGGCCAGGGCAACGTGCAATGGACCGGCTTGCACACGGACGTCGGCACCGACCCGGCGCGTCTGCAATTGGTCAACGCCGACTTTGTCACGGCCTTCCAAGCGAGCCCGCTCGCACAGGTCGGCAAGCTGGCCCCGAGCCGCGGCTACGCAGCGACTCCTCTGACCGGCGTCTGGGCGAACTTCCCCTACCTGCACAACGGCAGCGTGCCCACACTCTACCACCTGCTCGGGCCGGTGTCCGCCCGTCCGCGCCTGTTCAGTGTCCAAGCCGCGCGACACTTCGACCGCGTCAAGGTGGGCCAAGCGTTGCACGCCCCGTCCGCCGCCGCCGCGCCCGAGGATGAAGCCGAGTTGCTCCGCCGGCACGGTGAGGACCGCGACTGGTTCAACGCCAATCGCACCGGCTGCGACAACGGCGGGCACGATTTCTGGTCGCGCATTAAGACCGAGGAGAACCGGATGGACCTGATCGAGTATCTCAAGACGCTGTGACCCAAAGCGCTGCCGTTGACGGCGCGTCCGTGCCCGACCCAAACTCTCGGCGTGAACCAAACTGGCTCCCCCTTCGCGCGCCGCCTTGCTCCCGTCGTGCTTCAGCTAATGGTGCTCGTGTCCGCGATCTGGCTGTTCTCGGCTTGCTTGCCGGCGGCCGAGCCAGCCGCCAGGCCCGGCAAAACCATCCGCCTGCTCACGGTGGGCAACAGCTTTTCGCAGAACGCCACCCGCCAGCTCGGCAACCTTGTCACCAACGCCGGCCACATCCTCATCCACCAACCCATCGTCGTCGGAGGTGCCTCGCTCGAACTCCACTGGGGCCGGGCGGCGGCGTTTGAGAAAGACCCCACCACCACCAACGGCCTCTACGGCAAGCAAAGCCTCAAGCAGCACCTCGTCGCGCAACCATGGGACTTTGTCACCATCCAACAAGCCAGCATCAAGAGCCACGACGCCGCGACTTACCGGCCCTTCGCCAAGCAACTCCACGACTACATCAAGCAGCACGCCCCCAAAGCCGAGGTGTTGATGCACCAGACCTGGGCCTATCGCGTGGACGACCCGCGCTTCAAGGTCGCTGCGCCCAAGGCCGGCGAGCCCAAGACGCAAGCCGAGATGTATGAGCAACTCACGCGCGCCTACACGACCATCGCCGCTGAGCTGGGCATCCGCCGCCTGCCGGTGGGCGACGCCTTTTACCTTGCGGACACCGATGAGAAATGGGCCTACCGACCGGATACCAAGTTCGACTTCAAGAGCAACGACGAAAGCCTGCTCCCCAACCAAAAGCACTCGCTGCACGTCGGCTGGCGCTGGGCCAAGGGCAAGTCCGGTAAAACCGCGCTCAGCATGGACGGCCACCACGCCAACGCCGCCGGCGAATACCTCGGCGCATGCGTGTGGTTCGAGGTGCTCTACGGTGACAGCGTAGTGGGCAACGGCTTCATCACGCCCGGCCTCGACAAAGCCCACGCGCGCTTCCTCCAAGAAACCGCCCATCGGGCCGTGCTAGCCTTGCGCACTCGCGCACTGGCCACGCCAGAGAAATAATCCAGCCATGAACTTTTCCACCACCCGCCGCCGTTTCCTCCAATCCACCGCCGTCACGACCGCCACTGTGCCGCTCGCCGCACTGCGTCCGCTTGCCGCCGAGGCCACCGTCCCGCAGTCCGTCACGGAGTTGTGGGCGGACTTCGACCCGCGCCGCGACCCGCTGGAGACCGAGGTCATCCGCGAATGGCGCGAGGACGGCGGCGTGTTTCGACTCGTGCGGTTTCTGGTCGGCAAGTTCCGTGGCCAGCCCGCGCGCATGGCGGCGATTTATGGTTTTCCCGCCGGCGCGCAGGGGAAATTGCCCGGCGTCCTGCACATCCACGGCGGCGGCCAGCGCGCCTTCCTGCACGAGGTCAAATTCCTCGTCGCGCGCGGCTACGCGGCGCTGTCCGTGAACTGGGGCGGCAGCGGCACCGGCCAGCCGCCGTTCAACGCCCCGGAAGGGGCACAGCCCGGCGACCCGAACACCGACTGGGGCGCAGTGGACCCGTCGCAGCTCAACGTGCCCGGCTACAGCTCCATGCTGCCGGGGCCGAAGCAGTTCTTCACCGACCGCGAGCATCCGAAGAACAACAACTGGTATCTGCTCACGCTCGGCTGCCGGCGCGCGCTGACGTTTCTCGAACAGCAGCCGGAAGTGGACGCGCAGCGCCTCGGCGTTCACGGCTACTCGATGGGCGGCAACCTCACCATGTATGTCGCCGGCACCGATGCCCGCGTGGAGGCCGCCGTGCCCGGCGTTGGCGGCCAAGGCTGGCGTTGGGAGGAGCATGAATTCACCGGCGGCCGGGCGCGCCCGCAGGACGCGGTGAAGGGCGACGTGAACACCTTCCGCCGCACGTTGAGCTTCGAGAGCTACGCGCCGCTCATTCGCTGTCCCGTGCTCCACCGCAGCGCGACGAATGACTTCCACGGGTGGATGGACGACGTGTATCGCACCAACGCGCTCATCCCCGGCCAGCCCACCCGCTACAGTTGGGCCCCGCACTTCAACCACCGCCTCACACCCGAGGTTGCGGTCGCGATGCCGCTGTGGCTCGACCAATTCCTCAAGGGCGGCCCCGCGTTGCCCGAGACGCCGCGCACCGAACTCGCGCTCAAGACCGCCGACGGCGTGCCCACGCTCCGCGTGACCCCCACGAAACACGCCTGGCCGGCCGCGCGCTGCGACATTTACTACAGCGTGGACCCTGACCCGCGCGCCCGCTTCTGGCGCAGCGCGGACGTGACGCGCGAAGGCGACGCCTTCCTTGCCAAGCTCCCGCTGCACACGCTCGACACGCCGCTCTTCGCGTTCGCCAACGTCCATTTCACGCTGCCCGAGCCCGTGTTAATGAAGCTGCTGCCCGGCAACGGCGAGTTCGTGCGCGAAATCTGTTTGAGCAGCCAGCTCCACCACGTCACGGCCCCGGCCTTGCGCGAGGCAGGCGTGAAGCCGACCGCGCGGCCAGGCCCGTTGGTGGACGACTTTTCGCGCGGCCTGCGCGACTGGTTCCAGCTCAATTCCGGGAACCACGCGCACCTGCAAACCTGGACCCGCAAGCTCACCGACCCGCTCTGGCGCGGCCCGGCGGACGCGAAGCTCAAGCTCACTTACCAACTCGCGCGACCGAACCCGCTCGCCTTCGTCATCCAGGAAAACGAGTGGCGCAACTACCGCGGCCCACGCCGGACCTTCGTCTGCGAACGCGAGCTCCCGGGTGCCGACGCGGAGCAAACCGTGACCCTGACCCTCGCTGACTTCACATCCGCTGACGGCGCGTTGAAATCGTGGGCAGAGGTGGACCAGTTCGGCATCTGCGCCTACAACCCCGAGCGCCCGCAGCGCGGCCAGCGGCCGGCCCGCCCGGCGACATGGAACGGCCCCGGGCTGAAGCTCCTGCGGCTGGAGTGGGTTTGAAGCCGCCGGCTCAGCCCATCGCCCGGGGCAGTCGCAGCGCGAAGGTGGTTTCCGCTGGCGAGCTTGTTTCCAACACCAGTTCACCGCCGTGGGCGCGGGCGATTTCCCGGGAGAGGCTCAGGCCTAGACCCACGCCGGCCACGGCTCGGTTGCGTGCGGAGTCGCCACGGTGAAATCGCTCGAAAAGTTTTCCTTGGTCCTCCGCCTTGAGGCCGGGACCAGTGTTGTGGACGCGCAGCGTCACGTGAGTGTCCTCGGTAGCCAGCTCGAAACGGATGGAGCCGGCGGGATGGTTGTATTTCACCGCGTTGCTGGCGAGGTTGTGCAGCACTTGCTGAAGGAGGTCGGCATCGGCGACCACGCGCACGCCGGGCTGGAGATTGGCTTCTAACTTCAAGTCACCGGCCAGTATTTCCGTGTCTTCCATCAACTCCCGCACAGCGCCAGTGAAGTCGAGCGGCTGGCGGTCGAGCTGGAGCTGTCCGGCATCGGCCTGGGAAAGCAGAAGCAGTTTTTGCGTGATGGATTTGAGGCGTTGAATTTCTTCGAGCAGGTCGCCGAAGACGCGTTGTTGCTCGGAGCCGCTGGGAGCGTGCTGCAAAGCGGCTTCCACTTCGCCCTGCATGATGGTGAGCGGAGTTTTCAGCTCGTGCGCGGCGTCAGCGCTGAAGCGGCTGGCCTGATGAAAACTCTTTTCCAACCGGTCCATCATGGCGTTGAAGACCGTGATGAGCCGCTCCATCTCGCGGTCGTAGGCCACGGCGGGAATGCGCTGGTCCAGGCCCCTGGCGGTGATGCGCTCGACGGTGTGCGTCAGCGCCGTAACGGGTCGCAGCGCACGGGTGGCCAGCAGCCAGGCACCCGCAGCCACGAGCAGGAGCACGACGGGCAGCGCGGTGAGGTAGGCGCGGCGAAGGTGCGCCAGGCTGCCGGAGAACTCGCCCAGGTCCGCACCCAGCGCGAGGGTAAGGTAGGGGTTGCCCATCACACCCACGCGCCATTGGCGGCCGTCCACTTCGCGCGTGAGGAACTGCGGCTCCTTGCGCGGGAGTGCGGGGTTGGTCGGGGAAATCGGTTCGGCACGGCGCGGCGGGGGTGGCGGCTCCTGTCCCGGCGCGAGGCGGAATGGGGCCTCGTAGTCGGTAAGTTGGGCGAAGCTTGCGGGGTCCAATCCGGCAGGCCAATCGGGTGACTGGTGCAGCACGCGGTCACCGTGCTTGACCCAGAGAATGAACTTACCCGAGCGCTCGCGCCCGCTGACGAAGCCCAGCGCGCTCTCAAAGCGCACCCAATGGTCGCCGCCGTTGACGCGGTCGAGGTGCGAGCTCCCAAGGTTGCGCAGTTCGCGGTCCACGCGCGCGAGGTCCAGCCGCTGGGTGAGCTGCCAGAAAAGCACGCCCGCTGCGATTAGCAACCCGCCGGAAATCGCGCCAGAGAGCAGGGCGATTTTGAGGCGGAAGGAATTGCTCTTCATGGGCAAACTAAAGCTTCACGCACCGGTAGCCCACGCCGCGGACGGTCTCGATGAGCGGGCGCGTTGCGTCGTCCTGGATTTTCTTCCGCACGCGCTGGACATACACGTCCACGAGGTTGGTGCCGGGGTCATGGTGATAGTTCCAGACGTGCTCGCACAGTTGCGCGCGGGTGAAGACGCGGCCGGGCGAGCGCAATAGGCAGGTGAGCAGGGCGAATTCCCGCGTGGTCAGCTCGATCGGTTGGCCAGCGCGGCGGACTTCGCGGGTCAGGAGATTCACGGAAAGGTCACCGGCTTCAAGCAGGCTCGCTTGCTCGCCCGAGCGACGGCGCAGCAGCGCGTGCAGGCGTGCAATGAGTTCCTCGGTATAAAAGGGTTTCGCCAGATAATCGTCCGCACCGAGGTTCAGGCCCTCGACCCGTTCGTTGATGCTGCTGCGCGCGGTGAGCAGCAACACCGGCACAGTCTGCCCGCGCTCGCGCAGCTGCCGCAGGATGCTCAGGCCGTCGCGGCCCGGCACCATCACGTCGAGCACAAGCGCGTCGTAAGGCCGCGTGGTCGCCAGCGTGAAGCCCTCGTCGCCGTTGCCGGTGGCGTCCACGATGAAGCCTGCCGCCTCCAGCGCCTTGCGCACCAGCGCGGCAATCTTCCGCTCATCTTCGACCACGAGGACTTTCACAGCCGCCAGCGTAGCCGGGCAACGCGGCGCACCGAAGCGGATTTCCATGACAGTTTTGTAATGCAGGGCCGCAGCGCAATGTAATGCCCGGCGGGTCTGTTACCGGTGGACATGAGCTTGGCGCGACACATCGGCGGCATCGGGCTGGGGCTGGCGCTCCTCCTCGACGCAACAGGCTGGGCGCAGGAAATACCCGCCACCCGCGAGCGCGGGGCACGTGGCACTCGGCTGCTGAGCGGCGCGGGTGACGAGTCGTTCTACACGGGCTTTGTGTTGGTGGATGGCACTTACGTGCCGCCGCCGTATGTGATTCGCGGGGAGGATGGCGTGTTGCTCGCCGGCGGGGTGGTCGTCGCGGCTCCGATGGGCAGGGGCCAGCGGCGCAACGAAAAGGGTGAAGGCGAACTCAAACGGATGCTCCGGGCGAATGCCTGCTTCGTGGTGCAGCGGGGCGAACCCGTCGTAGTGCTGGCTCCGTTTCCGGCTGGGGTAGCGCTGCTGAGTCTGCTGGTGCCGGGGCGGGACCGAAACACCGCCGCTTCCGATCTGGTGCGTCATGCCGCGCCGGAAGTGCACGCGGTGCTATGGCGCGAGTGGCTGCTGAACTTTGTTCCCACGCCGGAGTTTCAGAGCCGGGCAACGGCGATCATCGCCGCAAGCGACCGCCAGAGAACCGCACAAAGGGCACAAGAAACGGCCTACCAACGGCTCCGCGAAGCCGAGTTTCCCCTGCTAACCTGTGCATTGCTCCTGGCCGCACTGGCGGGCTGGCACCTCCTCAGGAACGTCCCCGCCGCCCCAGAGGGCGCGGCGCGCATGGAGTGGAACCCGGGCACGGCCAGGATGGTGCGTCGGTCGCTGCTGCTGGTGCTGGCGCTGGCTGCGCTCGACAGCGTGTGGACCTTGCTGTCCACCGAAGCCGGGCAGATGCGCGAACTAAACCCGCTGGCCGCGCGCCTGCTCAACCAGCCGGGCGCGCTGCTCGCCTTCAAGCTCGCCTGCACCGTCGGCCCCGCCGCGCTCATCTTCGCCCTGCGCCGCCATCGCGCTGCCCAACTCGCCGCATGGTGGATGTGCTTCATCACCACGCTCGTCGCCTGCCGCTGGGTGGTCCAGGCCGCCTCGCTTTGAACTCCACTTCGCCATGAAAAAATCCGCTTCATTCCTCGTGCTTGCCCTCACCGCCACCGTGGCTGCACTCGTGGCGACTTCCTCCCCGATTCGCGGCCAGGACCAGCCCAAGCCGCCCGCTCCGGAGGCGGGCAAGGGCAAGAAGAAGGGCGGCAAGGGCGGCGACCAGAAGGGCCTCGTGAAGCCCACGCTCGCCGACACGCTCAAGGTCAACATCTATGCCGACAACTGGTTCGCGCTCTTCATCAATGGCGAACTCGTCGCGGTGGACTCCATCAAGTTCACGCCCCACAACGTCGTCAGCGTGGACATCTTGCCCGAATACCCAATGACCATCGCCGTGCTCGTGAAGGACAACGCCGACCCCAAGACCGGTGTCGAATACGGCGACCACATCGGCGACGGCGGCTTCTGCATCAAGTTCAGCGACAGCACCGTTTCCAGTGCCAAGTGGAAGGCGAAGAGCTTCTTCAAGGGCCCGCTCAAGGGGGATGTGAAGAATCCGCAGGTCGAACACACGCCGATTCCCGACGGCTGGTGGAAGCCGGAGTTCGACGACAGCAAGTGGGGGAACGCGACCGAATACACCGAGGAGCGCGTGAACCCGAAGCAGCCGTTCTACGACGCGGATTTCAAGGGCGCAAAGTTCATCTGGACCAGCGACCTCGACCTCGACAACACCGTCATCTTCCGCACGCGCATTGAGAAGCCCGGCTGGGTGAAACGCTGGAACACCAAGCCCGACCTGGACATTTCCGGTGCGCCGTTCAAGTGAGCCAACTACTTTGCCGCCATGAACTCTCCTCGTCTTTTCCTGCTGGCCGCGCTGCCGCTGGCGCTGGCCGGTCCGTTAGCACAAGCCCACCTCATCGGCGACGGCGCGCATGACTCCGCTGCGCCGCACTACGACTTTAGCGTCCGCCCGCCGGGGGCCATCGCGCTGCGCGGCGCGCAGTTGCGTGGTGACACGGTGCTGCTCGCGCAAGCCACACGCCCGGTGAAGGCCGTTGCGCCTGCGGGCCTGCCGCCGCAGGCCGCGGCGTTTCAGGCGTTCGCGCCGAAGGTGAGCATCCGCACGGATGGGCAGTTTCTTTACGTTGAGTCGGACGGCATGCCCGCGCACAACATGATGGTGGGCATCACTGCGTGGCAGCAGCAGGTGCCATTGCCGCAGCCTTACACGGGAGCCAACGCGTGGCGTGTCCCGCTCAACCCCGTGCCAGCCAAGACACCGGCTTCCATCAAGAACCGCTTCCTGCGCGGGGCCATCGCGCTCGCGGCGAACGGCATTCCCATCTTCAACCCGCAGAACAATCGCGGTGAAGTTTCCGCCGAGATTGGCGAGCTAGACCAATGGGGCGGCCACTGCGGTCGCGCGGATGACTACCACTACCACGCCGCGCCGTTGCACTTGCAGACCGTGCTCGGCAAGGGCCAGCCCATCGCCTACGCGCTGGATGGCTATCCCATTTTCGGTCTCACCGAGCCGGACGGTTCCGCGCCTGCGCAGCTCGACGCTTTCAACGGCCACACCACGCCCGCACTCGGCTACCACTACCACGCCTCGCTCAAGTATCCTTACGTGAACGGCGGCTTCCACGGCGAAGTCGTCGAGCGCGACGGCCAAGTGGACCCACAACCCCGCGCGGGCGGCGTGCGCGAGGCGCTGCAAGCCCTGCGCGGCGCGCGCATCACCGGCTTCACGGCGAAGGACGGCAAGGCGTTTAGCCTGAAATACACCGTCGGCACCGAGACACGTTACGTGAACTACACCCTGCTCGACGCCGGCGCGGTGAAGTTCGATTTCGTGGACGGGCGCGGCCAGACGCGCACGGAAACCTATTCGCCGCGTCAGCGCGGCCCCGGCGGCGGCGAGCGTCCGCCCGGCGAGCCGAAGGGCAAGGACGGGAAGAAAAAGGGCCCGGCCAAAGGCCCGCCGCCACCAGAACGCGACGCCAGCACCGGCCCGGCAACAGCGAGTTTCACCGCGCGGCGCAGCGGGAACCTCGTCTTGAGCAGCGCGGTGGTGAAGGAAGGCGGCGCGTTGCCCACCGAGTTCACCGGCGACGGCGCAGGCATTTCGCCGCCGCTGGAATGGCGAGGCGCACCGGCGGGCACGAAGAGCTTCGCCGTCGTGATGGACCACCTCGCCCCCGGCAACGAGATGAAGTGCTACTGGACGCTCTGGGACATCCCCGCCACCGCGACGAGCCTGCCCAAGAACGCACGCGACATCGGCACGCTTGGCGCAGGCTTCAAAGGGAAGGCCGGCTACGAACCGCCGCACTCACAAGGCCCCGGCGAGAAGCGTTACACCATCCATCTCTACGCCCTCTCCGCCGCACCGCCGTTGCCCGCCGCCCGCAACGTCACGCGCGATACCCTGCTCGCCGCTATCCAAGACCTCGTGCTCGACAGTGCGGACCTGAACGTGACTTACACGCGGCCCGGCGGCGCAGGCGGCAAAGGCAAACCCAACACCCCAAAGCTATGAGACGGATTTTTACTTCCCTACTGCTGGCCTTCGGTGCGGCAGGCATCGTCGGCGCTGCGCCAAACTTCGTTGTCATCTACGGCGAAGGCGCGGGCTGGAGCAGTTCCTCGGTGCAGATGGACGACCGCAATCCGGCCTCGAAAAGCACCGCGTTCAAGACGCCGAATCTGGAGCGGCTCGCGGCGGCGGGGATGCGGTTCGCGAACGGCTACGCGGCGTCGCCACGCTGCACACCGTCGCGCGCGGCGGTGTTCACGGGGCGCAGCCCGGCGGCGTTGCACATGACGTTCGTCGGCGACGGCAAGCGCGAGGAGGCCGCGCTCGCGCGAGTCATCGCGCCGCACGCGGTGATGGAGCTGCCGGACAGCACCACGACCATCGGCGAGCTGCTCCAGCGCGCGGGTTACGCGACGGCGCATTTCGGCAAGTGGCACGTGGGCCGCGAAAACCCGGCCAAGCACGGCTTCACCGAGAACGACGGCGCAAATAGCAACGGCGGCCCGGAGAACGTCGCTGCTCCGAACCCCAAGCAGGCGCTGGCCATCACGGCCAAGGGCATTGACTTCATGACGCGGCAGGCGAAGGCGGGCCGGCCGTTCTACTTGCAGATGTCGCATTACCCGAATCAGGAGGAGAAGCGCGGCGGAGGAGGCGGCAAGCAGCGTCCGCCGGAAGGCAACGCCGACGAGCAGATGGGCATCACGGACCAGACGCTCGGCCAAATCCTCGACGCCATCGAGAAGCTCGGCCTCAAGGGCAGCACCTACATCCTCTACACCACCGACCACGGCACGCCGGGCCGCAATGCGCCGCTCACCGGCGGCAAGGGCACGGTGTCCGAGGGCGGCTTGCGCGTGCCGTTCATCGTGGCCGGGCCAGGCATCGCGGCGGGCGCGTGCTCGCACGTGCGGGTGAGCGGGACGGATGTGCTGCCGACATTTGCGGAACTCGCAAGCGTGAAGGAACCGTTGCCGAAGGAAACGGAGGGCGGAAGTTTTGCGGCGGTGTTGAAGGGCGGCGGAAACGGCGTCGTGAGGCGGCCACGCGAGGAGTTCGTCGTTCACTTTCCGCACTATGACAAGGACGCCATCGGCCCCGCCTCGGCGTTGTATCTCGGCGACTGGAAGCTGGTGCGGATTTACGAGACCGGCGAGCGGCGGCTCTTTGATTTGAGCAAGGACCTAGCCGAGCGCACCGACATGGCGAAGTCGCAGCCGCAGAAAGTCGCCGAGTTGGACCAGCGACTCACGAACTATCTGAAAGCCATCAACGCGCAGATGCCGAACGTGAATGCGAGCGTGCCCGTGGGCCAGCGTCCGCCGGAGAAAAAGGGCGGCAAGGGAAAGGAAAAGAAATGAGCGGGCAACCTCTCTGGTCCGGGTGGAACGGGCCACCGGCCCGTTGCGGCGGGCAACCCGCCCGCCGCTCACACTGCGCCGAGCACGCGCCAAACAACTCGAGCGTCTGCTGTGCCGAAGCTCGGCGGCAGGTTGCCGCCGAGAACGGCCAGGTTGGGCGTTCCACCCTGAACCTGACTCTGGCTTTGGTCCGCAGCTTGTGCCGGCGGTTTGCAACCGCCGTCTGTGGGCCACAACAGTTCGAGTCGGTCCCGAGTCGTCCACGCGCAACACGGCGATTACAAATCGCCGGCACGGCCTGCATCGCCGTCTGGCTCGCGTGCGTGCTTGCCGCCTTCAGCCAAACGCCGCCGCCGAAGAAGGGCGGCAAGGGCAAGGGCGGCCCAGGCAACGGCGAGGTCAAGATGCCCACGCCAGCGTTTCGCACGGAGGTTCCCGCGCGTTCGCACGATGTCATCCTCGGCCGGCCCACTCGGGATTCCGTGAGCGCGAGCGTGCTAGCGTTTCGCGAGTTGGAAGTCTTCATCGAGCACGGGGCGGCGGCGGGCACTTATCCGAACAAGACAACGACGGTGAAATTGCCACCCGGAGAGCCGAGGGTTTTGGAACTCACCAACCTCGCGGCGAACACGCGGCACTTCTACCGGCTTCGCCATCGCAGCGGCGGAGCGGACGAATTCGCCGCCGACCCGGAGCGCTCGTTCCACACGGCGCGCGCGGCGGGCAGTGCGTTCACCTTCACCGTGCAGGCGGACCCGCACCTCGACTTCGGCACCGAGCCGGAGGTTTACAAGCAGTCCCTCACCAACGCGCTCGCCGCGCAGCCGGATTTCCACGTGGACCTCGGCGACACGTTCATGACGGACAAATACACCGACTTCAAACTCGCCGCGCCGCAGTATCTGGCGCAGCGCTACTACTTCGGGCTCGTCGGGCACAGCGCGCCGGTCTTGCTCGTGCTCGGCAACCACGACGGCGAGACACTCGGACGTGGCGGCGACACGACGATGGCCGTGTGGTCCAACGCGATGCGGAAGAAGTATTTCCCCAACCCGGAGGCGAACACTTTTTACACCGGGAACGCGACGCCGCACGCGCAGGCCGGGCGGTTGCAGGACTACTACGCGTTTGAGTGGGGCGACGCGCTCTTCATCGCGCTCGACCAGTTCTGGTTCTCGGCGAAGCCTCGCGGAGGCGGCAAAGACGGCGACAACTGGTGGCGCACGCTCGGGGTGGAGCAATACGTCTGGCTGCGGCGCACGCTGGAAACGAGCCGGGCGAAGTTCACCTTCGTCTTCACGCACCACCTCGTCGGCGGCGCGACGCCCGAGGGCCGTGGCGGCGCGGAGGCCTCGCGCTTCTTCGAGTGGGGCGGCCATGAGTTGGACGGACGGAACACCTTCGCGCAGAAGCGCCCCGGCTGGCCCGCGCCGATTCACGACCTGCTCGCGAAGCGCGGCGGCTGCATCGTCTTCCACGGCCATGACCACCTTTACGTCCGCGCCGAGCGCGACGGCGTGATTTACCAGGAAGTTCCCCAGCCCGGCCACGCGCGCGGCACGACCCGAAGCGCGGAGGAATACAGTTACCGCAGCGGCATCATCCTCCCCAGCAGCGGCATCCTGCGCGTGCGCGTGACGCCAGCGGAAGCCGCCGTGGACTACGTGAAGGCCGACCCGGCTGGCACAGTGCTGCACCGCTACGTCGTGGGCGGCGCCCGGTGAGGTGGACAGCCACTGCGGACAAGCGGTTGACGGACGTTTCTTTGCTTGTTCCGCCAGCAAGCCCTGCGCAGATTCGCGCAGCCATTATGAAGTCCACCCGCCGCCGTTTCCTCGGGACCGTTGCTGCCAGCAGCCTTGCTTTCGCCGCGCGCGGGGCGGATGCGCCACGCCTGCGCGTCGCCGTCATCGGACACACCGGGCGCGGGGATTACGGACATGGCCTAGACACGATGTGGTTGAAGCTCCCCGAGACTGAACTTGTGGCGGTGGCCGATGCCGACGCGAAGGGCCTCACCGCCGCGCGCGAGCGGCTGAAGGTTACTCGCGGCTTCGCTGACTACCGCGCGATGCTCGCGGAGGTAAAGCCGGACATCGTCGCCATTGGCATGCGGCATGTAGACCAGCACCGGGACGTGGCGGTAGCCGCCGCGAACGCAGGCGTAAAAGGAATCTACATCGAGAAGCCCTTTTGCCGCACGCCGGCGGAGGCGGATGAAATCGTCGCCGCTTGCGAGCAGCACAACGTGAAGCTCGCCGTCGCGCACCGGAATCGCTGGCACCCGGTCTTGCCGGTGATTGACAAGCTGGTGAAGGACGGCGCGCTGGGTCGGCTGCTCGAAATTCGCGGGCGCGGCAAGGAAGACGCCCGCGGCGGCGCGCTGGATTTGTGGGTGCTCGGCTCGCATGTGCTCAACTTGTGCTGCCACTTCGGCGGCCGGCCGCTGGCCTGCTCCGCGACGGTGCTTCAAGCGGGCAAGCCCGTGACGCGCGCGGACGTGAAGGACGGCGCCGAGGGGCTGGGACCGCTGGCCGGCAATGAAATCCACGCACGCTTCGACATGGAGCGGGGCTTCCCGGCCTATTTTGATTCCGTCGCCAACGCAGGCGACCGCGCGGCTGGTTTCGGCCTTCAGCTCATCGGCACCAAGGGCCTCATTGACCTGCGCGTAGACCAGGACCCGGTGGCGCACTTTGTCGCGGGCAACCCGTTTCGTCCGGCGAAGGAACCTCGCGCGTGGCAGATCATCAGCACCGCCGGGCTGGACCAGCCAGAGCCCAAGGCCGAAGCCGTGAAAGAGGTGATGGCGCACCTTACCGCCGGGCGCGATCTGATCGCGGCAATTCGTGAGAAACGCCAGCCGCTGTGCAGTGCGCATGACGCACGGATGACGGTGGAGATGATTGCCGCCGTCTTCGAGTCGCACCGGCAGAACGGCCAGCGCGTCGTCTTGCCCCTGACCTCGCGGGACAATCCCTTGGCCAGGCTGTGATTGGTGAACGCGCATTGAAGCAATGGCACCGCCCGACTATGCCAAAGCGTCTAACGCTCAACATTCAACCTTCAACGGGCCGCACCGTCCGGCGCGCAGCTTTGAACGTTGAGCGTTTGCCTTTTTCCCATTCATGAACGAAACCACCATCGCCTCGCGTCTCTCCCACGCCGACCTGCTCCAGCTCAAGCGCTGGAACACGCCAACCATCTATAACGGCTGGGAGCAAATCACTCAGCACGACCGCACGCGTGACGCCATTAACCACGAGGAGACCCGCGACTTCATGCCGCAGATGGGACCGATGGTTGGCTACGCGGTCACGGTCGTCATCGAGCCGAGCAACCCGGCGCACAAGAACCTGGCCGGCGCGCCCGCCGAATACCGCCGTTACCTGGCGTCGGTGCCAGGGCCGAAGATCGTGGTGGTTCAGGACCTCGACAAACCGCGCGTCATCGGCTCGTTCTGGGGCGAGGTGAACGCGAACACCCACCGCGCGCTGGGCTGCGTGGGCACCATCACCGACGGCGCGATCCGCGACGTGGACGAGATGACCAACGCGGGTTTCAAAGCACTCGCCCGCCGGCTGTGCGTCGGCCACGCGTGGGTCACGCCCGTGAAGTGGAATTGCCCCGTGGAAGTTTTTGGCCAGCGCATCGAGCCAGGGCAGCTCATCCACGCGGACAAGCACGGTTTCCTCGCCGTGCCACGTGCGGACGAGGCCCGGCTGCTGGAGGCGGCGCGCTTCATGGACGCCAACGAATGCAACACGGTCATCCCCGCCGCCCGTGGCGCGGCCGGCAAGCCTTTCGAGCAGGTGCTGGCGGAAATGGACGCGGCGGGGGCGGCGTTCCGCGAGGCGGCCAGGAAGAAGTTCTCCACTGGCGGGGAATGGTGACGCAGCCGCCAGAGCTTCCCCGAATTAGCCGCTTGCCCCGACAGTCCGATCCCGTGCGGCCGGCGGCACCCGGCGCAACCACTTGAACCCGACATGAACATCGCCCGCCGTTTTCCCCGCCGCACCTTTCTCCGGGGTGCCGGTGTCACGCTCGCGCTCCCGCTGCTGGAAGTGATGACCCCGCTCCGCGCAGCCTCGGCCCAACCGCCGCGCCGGATGATCTGCATCAACACCACGCTCGGCCTGCACACCCCGAACCTGTTTCCGGAAAAGGCGGGCAAGGACTACGCGCTGACGCCCTATCTCGAAGCCATCAAGGATTTCCGCAATGACTTCACAGTATTCTCGGGACTGTCGCATCCCGAGGTGGACGGCGGACATCCGGCGGAACTGTGTTACCTGACCTCGGCCCCGCACCCGCGGGCGGACAACTTCAAGAACACGATCTCGCTGGACCAATACGCCATCGAGAAGCTCGTGCCCGACACCCGGTTCGGCTCGCTCACGCTCGCGTCATCGTCCTCGCGCGGGCTGTCCTTCACGCGCAGCGGCGTGCCCATCCCGGCGGAGGAAAAGCCGTCGCGCGTGTTCCGCGCGATGTTCGTGGACGGCACGGCGAACGAGGTCAACGCGCAGGTGCAGCGGCTTAAGCAGGGCCAGAGCATCATGGACACCGTGCTGGGCGAGGCGAAGGATTTCGCGCGCGGCCTCGGCCAGACCGACCGCGACAAGCTGGACGAGTATTTCACCTCCGTCCGCGAGGTCGAGCAGCGGCTCGTGAAGGCGCAGGACTGGGCGCGCCGACCGAAGCCGAAGGTGGACGCCAAGCCGCCGACCGACATCGCCAGTTCCGTCGAGGTGCCCGCGCGCGTGCGGCTGATGGTGGACATCATGCACCTCGCGCTCCAGACGGACTCGACGCGCTACATCACCTTCGCGCTGAACGGCCTCAACGCCGTGCCCGTCATCGCCGGCGTCACGCAGGACTGGCACAACCTGTCGCACCACGGCCAGGACCCGGCCAAGCTGACCGAACTGAAGGTCGTGGAGCTGGAGCAGATGCGGCTTTTCGGCGAGCTGCTCACCAAGCTGAAAGGCACGCGCGAGGAAGGCGGGACGCTGCTGGACCGGACCATTGTGATGTTCGGCAGCAACCTCGGCAACGCCAGCAGCCACGACAACAAGAACCTGCCCATCATCGTCGCGGGCGGCGGCTTCCGGCATGGCCAGCACCTCGCCTTCGATCCCAAGAAGAACCCGCCGCTCAGCAACCTCTACGTGCAGTTCCTCCGCCGCCTCGGCGCGGACGTGAGCGCATTCGGTTCGAGCAACGGGAC
>CAZQEW010000046.1:330-28468 GCA_964591495.1 uncultured Klebsiella sp. | reverse complement strand
CACGCCGCCGCCGGCCATCCACATCGTGAAGGCGTTCGGGTGATGGTCGCGGCCGTCGTTGGTGCCGCCTTGCACCATGGGCGTGCGGCCGAACTCGCCGCCCCAAATGACCAGCGTGTCGTCCAGCAGCCCGCGCATCTTGAGGTCGCGGAGGAGCGCGGCGGCGGGCTGGTCGGTGACTTTGCACTGCTGCTTCAAGCCGCTGACCAAGCCGCCGTGGTGATCCCACGCCTCGTGGAAAATTTGCACAAAGCGCACGCCGCGCTCCACGAGCCGCCGCGCCATGAGGCACGAGTTCGCGAAGGCGCTCTTGCCCGGTCCCGCGTCATACATGTCGAGGATGTGCTGCGGTTCCTTGGAAATGTCCGTCAGTTCCGGTGCGCTGGCTTGCATGCGGAACGCCATCTCGAATGAGTTGATGCGCGCCTCGATTTCCGGGTCGCCGGTCGCAGCCAGACGGCGTTCGTTGAGCCGCTTGAGCGTGTCGAGCGAGTCGCGCTGGAGCTGCGCGTCCACGCCGGGCGGGTTGGTCAGATACAGCACCGGTTCGCCCTGCGTGCGGAACATGACGCCTTGATACGTCGAGGGGAGGAAGCCGCTGCCCCAGTTGCCCGCGCCGCCGCTGGTGCCCTTTTGCCCGGTGCTGAACACGACGAAGCCCGGCAGATCATTCGCCTCGCTGCCCAGGCCGTAGAGCGTCCACGCACCGAGGCTGGGCCGGCCGAAGTTCATGTTGCCCGTGTTCATCAGAATCTGGCCGGGCGCGTGATTGAAGGCATCCGTGGCCATGGATTTCACGAAGCACACGTCGTCGCAGACCGACGCGAGGTGCGGGAGCAACTCGGACAGCTCCGCGCCGGACCGACCGTGGCGGGCGAACTTGAACTTCGGCCCGAGCAGCGCGGAGTTCGGGTTGATGAACGCGGCGCGGTAGCCCTTGAGCAATTCGGCGGGCGGCAGCGTGCCGTCGTATTTCGTGAGCGCAGGCTTGTTGTCGAAGAGTTCCAGGTGGCTCGGCGCGCCGGCCATGAAGAGGTAAATGACGCGCTTGGCCCTCGGCGCGAAGTGCGGCAACCGTGGCGCGAGTGGCTCGGTGGAAAGTGTCTTTGCCGCCTGCGCCTGCCGTTCGCCGAGCAGCGACGCGAGCGCGATGGAACCGAGGCCTACGCCGCAGTCGCGCAGAAACCACCGGCGGGCGAGCGCGCGTTTGTGGTCGTGGAGGAAGTGTTCGAGTTTCGTCATGGCGCTACTCTTTGGTGATGGTCTCGTCGAGGTTCAGCAGCACGCGGGACACGGCAGTCCAGGCGGCGAGTTTGGCGGGCGTGGCGGTGGCGGGGAGCGCAGGTGGATTCTTCGGGTCAGCGGTGGCGAGAAGCCAGGCCGCTTTGTCCTGACCGGTGAAGCGTTGCTCCTGTTTCGCCAGCAGCGCGAGCAGTTCGCCCTGCTCCTCGCGCGTTGGGATGCGGGCGGTGCAGCGGCGGAAGGCGAAGATCAGCTTATCCGTGTCCGATGCGCCGCCATCGCGGAGCGTGCGGAGGGCGAGGGCTTGCGCGGCTTCCATGAACATCGGCTCGTTGAGCGTGGTGAGGGCTTGCAGCGGCGTGTTCGAGCGCTGCCGGCGGACGCAGGAGAAGTCGCCGACGGGCGCGTCGAAGACCAGCAGCGACGGGAAGGGGGTCGAGCGGCGACGGAAGGTGTAAACAGCGCGGCGGTAACGCTCGTCGCCCTCCTCGTTCTTCCACGGGAAGTCGCCGTAGCTGGCGGGTGGCTTGAAGAGGAAGTCCGGCGCGGGCGGCATCACGGCGCGGCCGCCGAGCTTAGGATTCAGCAATCCACTCGACGCGAGCGCGATGTCGCGGACGAGCTCGGCGTCCACACGGAAGCGGGGGCCGCGCGCGAGCAGGCGGTTGTAAGGGTCGCGGGCAAGCAACTCGGGAGTGACGCGCGAGGATTGCTGGTAGGTCGCAGAACTCACGATGAGCCGGTGCAGCTTCTTCACGCTCCAGCCGTTGTCCATGAACTCGCACGCGAGCCAGTCGAGGAGCTCGGGGTGCGAGGGTGCGGCGGCTTGGCGGCCGAAGTCTTCGGAGGTCTCGACGAGGCCAGTGCCGAAGTAGGCTTGCCAGAGGCGATTTACGAAGACGCGCGCGGTCGTGGGCGACCTGCGGTCGGTGAGCCACTGGGCGAAGGTGAGCCGCGAGTTGTCCGCGCCGGCGGGCAGCGGGTTGAGGAACGCGGGCACGCCGGGCTTCACGCCGCGCGTGGGCTTCAGCCAGTCGCCGCGATTCAGCACGGAGGTCATGCGCTCCTCGGTGCGCGCGACGAGGGCGTAGGCGGTGGTGCCCTCGGGCCACTGCGCCCAGAGCGCGTCCAGTTGGGCGTTCGCGGCGGAGAACTCGGGGACGGTGGTGCGCCAGTGGTCGAAGACCGACGCGACTTGCTCCGGAGACCGCGACGCGGCGGGGATGGAGAGAAGGTCGCGAACGCGCTTGGGCACTTGGTCTGCGATTGCTGGCGTGGTCGAGCCAACAACAGACAGCCGGAAGCGCCCCAAGTTCTGCGTGCCGAAGTCGTTTGCATTCGCGCTCCCGTGCTCTTGGGAAAGGTTAATTGTCAGCACCGTGCCACCGGGGAAGGCAATGTTCGTGGCGAGTTGGAAGACAGCGACGCGGTCCGTGTTGCGGCGGCCGGGGCCGGAGTCGCCGCCCCACGCGGTTTTCTTGTCGCCGTCGATCGCGAAAGTGATGGGGCCGGTGACGCGCTTGTTCGTCGAGCCGTCGTGGAAGCCGGGTTCCAACGGCAGCACCGGCTGATCGAAGTCCGCCGTGGCGCTGGCGATTTTCACTTTGGTCTTTTTCTTTGGGTCACTTGCGGGCGCGGCCTCGACGCTG
This sequence comes from uncultured Klebsiella sp., assembly GCA_964591495.1. Lineage (GTDB taxonomy): Bacteria > Verrucomicrobiota > Verrucomicrobiia > Limisphaerales > SXTU01 > SXTU01. The sequence goes on along the minus strand of CAZQEW010000046.1, from coordinate 25,577 downwards.
AACTCGGTCAGCGCGAACAGGCCCTTGTAGCTGCGGCCTGGGCCGTTCGCCGGCAGGTTCGGGTCGGTGAAGAGTTCGAGGCGAATGGCGGATACTTCCGGCAGCGAGTTGGTGACTTGGAAGCTCGCGGTGAACTTCGTCGGAGCCCAGCCGGCGGCTAGCAGTGAGCCGTCGGGCTGCGGGTAATACCGCTGGTTGTTGTCGGTGATAAGCTCCATGTCGCGCAGCACGGTCCACGACGGCTGGTTGCCAGCGACTTCGGTTTCCCACTTTGCCATGCGCGCACGCCAGTTAGGGATTTGCGCCTTCATCGCGGCTTCGACCTCGGCCATCTGTTTGCGGAGGGATGCGATTTTCTCCTGCTCGGGCGCGGTGAAGACGCGTGGCATCGCCTCGTGGTCGTTATTCAGGAAGGCGAACATCCGGTAATACTCCTCCTGCGTGAGCGGGTCGTATTTGTGGTTGTGGCACTGCGCGCATGCAGTGGTCAGGCCGAGGATGCCTTTCCCGACGGCGTCCATGCGGTCGAACATCGCCTCCATGCGGAACTGCTCGGGGTGGACGCCGCCTTCTTCGTTGAGCATCGAGTTGCGGAGGAAGCCCGTGGCGACGAATTGGTCCTGCGTCGCGCCGGGGAGTTGGTCGCCCGCTAGCTGCTCGATGATGAAGCGGTCGTAAGGCAGGTCGCGGTTGAAGGCGGCGATGACCCAGTCGCGGTAGAAATGAACGAGCCGGCGCTTGTCTTTTTCGTAGCCGTCGGAGTCGGCGTAACGCGCGGCGTCGAGCCAGAGGCGGCCCCAACGCTCACCGTAATGCGGCGAGGCGAGGAGTCGCTCGACTTGCTTGGACCACGCGTCTGGCGATTTGTCGGCAAGGAAGGCGTCGAGTTCCTCCGGCGTGGGCGGCAGACCGATCAGGTCGAGTGAAAGACGCCGGAGAAGCGTGGGTTGGTCGGCGGGCGGGGAGGTTTTCAGTTTGTCGGCGGCGAGCTTGGCGGAGATGAAGGCGTCGATGGGATTGCTGGTGGCCGATTGTCGATTGCCGATTTGGGGAACCGACGGGCGCACTGGGGGGACGAACGCCCAATGCTCGGCATACGGTGCGCCTTGTTCGAGCCACTTCTTGATGAGCGCGAGTTCCGGCGAGGTGAGCGGTTTGCCTTCCTTGCGCGGCGGCATCACGTCGTCGTTCTTCGCGTTGATGCGCCGCCATAGCTCGGACTTCGTGAGGCTGCCGGGGACGATGGCGGGCTTGCCGTCGCGCGATGCCAACGCGGATTCGCGCACGTCGAGGCGAAGCTTGGCCTTTCGGTGTGCGTCGTCAGGGCCGTGACAGGCGAAGCACTTGGCGGAAAGAATCGGCAAGATGTCGCGGGCGAAGTCTACCTTTGCGCTGGTGGCTGGCGCGGCCAACGAGGGAACGGCGAGCGCCAAGACGGCGGCGAGGGCGGTGGACAGTTGGCGGCTCATGGACTTTGTCTCTGGTCGGACGGCATGGCGATTTCGCGGCTTCAGCGTAGCCGGAGCGCGAGTCCGGGGAATGGAGAATCGTGCAGGCTCGGATGGAGAATCCTTGAAGAGCGCCGGCTGTGACGGCTTGGCACAGGGTTGGAAACTATTTTCACACTTGTCTCGACGTGTGCCTGGCTTGATGGCGGAAGAATCGCGGATTTTAGGGCATTTCCTGGGGTATCCGCCAGATTTTAGCTGTGGCACGAAGGTTGTTAATTGGTTTGGCGTTGGCGCTTCGCGACAAGAAAAGCCCGCGAAGCCGGTAGTCCAACACGGTGGGCCGGGGCGGCGGCGTAACCCGGTCCACCGCGATCAACCAAGCGCCGCCTTTTTCAAAACACTATGACTGCAATCACACGCTGGAATCCGTTCAAAGAGATGGAGGAGCTTCAAGGCCGTCTGTCCTCGCTGTTGGGCCAAAGTCCGACGCGCTGGAATGGCAGCAGGGAAGAGACCATGACCGTTGCCCAGTGGGCTCCCTTGGTGGACATCACCGAGGATGACCGCGAATACGTCATCAAGGCCGAACTTCCCGAGGTTCGGAAGGAGGACGTGAAGGTCACGGTCGAGAACGGCACGCTCAACCTCAGCGGCGAGCGGGTGTTCGAGAAGGAAGACAAGGGCCTGCGTTATCACCGGGTCGAGCGGAGCTACGGCAGCTTCCTGCGCAGCTTTGTGCTGCCGGACGATGCCGACGCTTCCAAGGTGAGCGCGGAGTTCAAGGACGGCGTCCTGATGGTGCGCGTGGAGAAGCACGAGAAGGCGTTGCCCAAGCGCGTTGAGATCAAGGTGGCGTGAAGTAACGCCGCCGACTTGAGAGCCGCGCGGCCGGATGCACCCGGTCGCGCGGTTTGCTTTTGGGGAAGTGATGACTAACCTGCCGGCATGAGTTCCCTGCGCATCCGGCTGTTCACTAAAGAAGACATCGTCTTAGCCGACTCGCTGCGCGCGCTGGCAGGTTGGAATCAGACGCCGGGAGACTGGCTGCGCTTCTTGAACCATCAGCCCGACGGCTGCTTCATTGCCGAATGGGACGGTCAGCCCGTGGGCACGGCGACGACGACCGTTTACGAGGACAAGGTCGCGTGGATTGGAATGGTGCTCGTTCATCCGGACGCGCGGCGCCGAGGCATCGGGCGTGCGCTGCTGGAGCACTGCATTGCGTTCCTGAAACCGCACGTCGCCTGCATCAAGCTCGACGCCACGCCGCTGGGCAAAACGCTCTACGACACGCTGGGCTTCAAGGACGAGTGGACGCTGCGCAGGTGGGAGACGAGCCAGGTAGAATTGCCGGCCAATCCGATGAAGTATCGCGTGCGGCAGTGGCGGGATGCCGATGTGGAGGCCATGCAACAACTCGATTCCGAAGCCTTCGGCGTGATCCGCTGGCCGATGATCCGGCGCACGACTTGGCAAGTCTCCCGCGCGCTCGTTGGCCTCACTCCAAAGCGGCGTATCAATGCCTTTGGCATCCTCCGCAAGGGTGCCCGCGCGCATTACTTGGGACCGGTCGTTGCCTCTTCCATCGCCGCTGCCGGGCCGCTGATAAAGAGCTTCCTCACTGAGTTGCCAACGCAGCCGGTTTACTGGAACAAGTCCGAAGTCGCGAAAGCGATCATGGAGTGTGAGTTGCTCGCCGGCAGCATTCTGAAGGATCTCCCTAACCAACCCATCTTCTGGGACATCCCTGACCAGAACACGTGCGCAGTGGAGCTGGCGCAACGCCTCGGATTCAAGCCGCAGCGCTCACTCATCCGCATGTTTCTTGGGGAGAACAGGTGGCCCGGCGACCCGCAGAAAATATTCGCACTGGCCGGGCCGGAAATCGGCTGAACGCGCCGTCAAAACCGCGCCTTTACCCAGTCCACCACTGTGCGCACCATCGGCGCGGTGTGTTCGCCGGCGAAGACGTGGTTGGCTCCTTGCAGCGGGACGAATTTCACGTCGCTGCCTGCGCGGATGAGGATGTCCTTCGAGTCTTGAATGGGGACGACGTCGTCCTCCGTGCCGTGGACCAGCAGCCACGGGACTTTGATCTTGGGCGCGGCGTCCAGCACGGTTCCAATCTGCGCGAGATCATCCATATAGGCTTGGGAGAGCGGGCATTTCTCGTCGTCCCACATGAAGCCCGAGCCGGGTTTCACGGTGCCGAACTCACGTTGCGCAAAGGCGGCCGTGCGCACCATGCCAGCCAGTGAGACGAGGAGGCGGATACGTTCGTCCTGGCTGGCCCGCAACACCCCGACCGCGCCGCCCATGCTGTGGCCAATGTAGCCGAGATGCCAGCCCGCGTAGGCGTCGAGCACGGAGCCGAGGTCGGCCACTTCCTTGGAAATGGTTGAATCGGTAAAATTGCCCCCGGATGCACCGTTCCCGGAGAAAGAGATGCGCAGGGCGTTGATGCCTGCCGCCGCCAACCCATCGGCTAGCGCCACCACGAAGGGCCGGTCCTTGTTGCCCGTTACCCCGTGCCCAAGCACGATGAGCCGCTTCGTCGTTGCGTCGCCCTGGTGGAAGCTGTGGTCGATTCGCTCGCCTTGGAGGTTCTTGATATCGCTGATCATGGCAAGGGGTTCTAGCGGTGGTTAACTGGCTGGGCAAACGTAAACTCGCAGGGAACGGGAGGAAATCCGGCGCTTGCCAGCGCAGGAGCCGGCGTTACTCTCGTTGCATGAACTTTTTCAAGGCATTGTTCGCATGGTTGGTGATCGGGGCATTTTTGGGCTGGGGAGTGTATATGACCGTGCATCCCACCAAAGCGTCCTTCTGGCCGCTGGCCGTCTCGGTGGTGGGGCTTGTAGCCGCAATCGGGAAGCTCGGTTGTTTGCCGCCGAGTGACGAGCACCACCATTAGTCTTTCGGCTAAGCCAATTCAGTAAACCGTTCTTCCCACCGCTTCCGGCCGGACGCGGCGCTGGTCCTCAACCGCTTTCCGCATGGATATCAAACGCGCCATCATCACCGCCGCCGGCAAAAGCCAGCGCACACTTCCCCTGCAATCTTTGGTCGACCGCGACGGTGGGACCAAGACCGCGCTTGCCATCATCATCGAGGAAATCCTAGCCGCAGGCGTAGAGGAGCTTTGCGTCGTCATCTGTCCGGGCGATGAAGTTGCCTATCGGGCCGCGGCCGGGGAGCACGCCAAGCGGCTCCATTTCGTCGAGCAGAAGCAACCGCTTGGTTATGGTCACGCCGTCTCCTGCGGGGCGAGCTTCGCCGGGAAGAAGCCGTTTCTGCTGCTGGTTGGCGACCATCTGTATGTCAGTGGCGAGGTGCGGAGGTGCGCCCAGCAGCTCGTCGAGATAGCCACGCGGGAGGACTGTGCAGTTTCCGCCGTGCAAGCTACGCACGAAAGCAAGCTGCCTTACTACGGGTCAGTCGGCGGCCGGCTCGTGCCGGGAGGCAAAGGGCTTTACGAGATAACCGAAGTCGTCGAGAAGCCCACGCCCACGGTCGCCGAACAAAGGTTGATCGTTCCGGGACTGCGCGCTGGCCACTACCTCTGCTTTTTCGGGATGCACGTGCTTACCCCGTCCGTCATGGCGATGCTGGCAGAGGAAGATGCCACGGCTGCACCCGGCGGTGGGGTCCACCTTTCCGCTACCTTGTCGAAGCTGGCCCGAAAAGAGCGCTACTTGGCCGCTGAGTTGAATGGTCGCCGCTATGACATCGGGGCGAACTATGGCCTGCTGACCGCCCAGCTTGCCCTCGCGCTCAGCGGCAAGGATCGGGCCGAGGTGTTGGCTGGCTTGGTGGAACTGCTCGCACAGCGGTCCAAGTGACCTCCCCACAACTGCAGCGCCAGCTCAACTCTGCCCATGCTCGTTGATCTCATCACCGCCCGGACGGCCGACCAACGTAACGCCTCGCTCGACGCGCATTGCCAGGCATTGACCGCCGATCAATTGCTTGCCGAATGCGTCGCCCTCGACGCCTTCCGCCGCCGCGCAGACAATCTTTACGAGCGGGTCCGTGCCCTTTTCTTCCTCTACGCAATTCATCGTTTTCATCTGCCCACCAAGCTCCCTGCGGAGCCATCCAGCCCGCATTCCCCCGGTCACGGTGCATCCGGTCTCATCCCCTTTGCCGGTTACGAACAGCTGCTCCATCGCCGCTTTGAGGAGGCGATTGATACCTTCCTCTCCGCACAGTCTCAGCGCGGTCCCAGCGATGGCCTCTGCTCCGCCTTGGCCAACGCCTACCATCGGCTGGCTTTCCAGACGCTCGCCGACCAGGTCCGCCGCAGCGTGCGCAGCGTCCGCGGTAATCAGTGGATGTTCCGCGTCGGTCACCCCGCCGACCAGCCGTTGCGCATCCGGCCCGAACTCCTCAAGCGGGGAAGCGACGGCACCTACCCGGTTCTTTGCGAACAGACGCCCGTCCGCATGGATCTTACGCATTCGGCGTGGAGCGACATTTTCTTCCTCGGCATGGATTTTCCCGAGGGTGCAAAGGTGCTCAACGTCTCCGTGGACCTAGGAGTTCACGGCCGCGACACCGCGCCTCGCCCTCCCGTGAGCGCTTGGCTGCGCGTGTTGGAGGAGCCGGTGCTGCGCCTGACATCAGTGGATCTCGGGGCTACGGCCGACATCACTGCGCTCGCCGATGTGTTCGACTTCGCGAAGGATTACCTTGGCCTGCTCAAGGCGGCCGTCATCGCGGCAGGCGTGGTGCCGCCGGGCATTGAAGGCAGCGGGCAGAGCCTGGCGGAGTTGCTCGCCCGCATTGTCGGGCCCGGGCGTGGTTTGGAACTGGTGTCCTGCGTGAACGACATCCCGAAGGGCTCGCGGCTTGCCGTCAGCACCAATCTGCTGGGTTCGCTCGTGAGCGTGCTCATGCGCGCGACGAACCAGGCCGCGTCGCTCACCGGCGCGTTGCAGGAGTCCGAGCGGCGCATCGTGCTGGCCCGCGCGCTGCTTGGCGAATGGCTCGGCGGCTCCGGCGGTGGCTGGCAGGACAGCGGCGGTGTTTGGCCCGGAATGAAGCTGATTGAGGGCGTCATCGCCGGGGAAAGTGACCCTGAGTTCGGCATTTCGCGTGGCCGGCTCATGCCGCAGCACCGCATCCTCGATCTCGACGACGCTTCGGCCGAGACGCGCCGCAAACTGCAGGACTCGCTCGTGCTCGTGCACGGCGGCATGGCGCAGAACGTGGGGCCAATTCTGGAAATGGTCACGGAAAAGTATCTGCTCCGCTGCCAAGCCGAGTGGAGTGGTCGCCAGGACGCACTTCGCATTCTCGACGAGGTTCTTGCCGCGCTGAAGTCCGGCGACATCCGGGCGCTTGGTGCGGCCACCACGCGCAACTTCCGCGAGCCGATTCAAGCCATCATCCCGTGGGCCTCGACCTACTTCACCGAGCAGATCATCGAGCGCATTGGGCGCGAGTTTGGTGAGGATTTCTGGGGCTTCTGGATGCTTGGCGGCATGAGCGGCGGAGGCATGGGATTCATTTTTGCACCCAGCCGCAAGGCCGAGGGGCAGCGGCGTTTGCAGGAAATCATGTCCGCCACGAAACGCGAGCTCCAGCATGCGCTGCCCTTCGCGATGGAACCGGTGGTCTTCGACTACGCCATCAACGAACGCGGCACCTGGGCTGACCTGCTCGCGGCCGATACTGCGCTCATGCCGTCCGGCTACTACGCGCTAACGGTGCCCAGGCTCCTCCACACTGACCGCCAGGAACTCCCCGTCGCGCGGCGCGCCGAGCTGGACAAGTTCGCCGCCGCGTGCCGCACCAAGCCCGAGTTGCGCGGCATGGTGCAGACGCTGTTCGATACCATTCTGCCACGCCTCAAGGAGGAGCGGGCCGGCGCGCAGACGCTCGACGAGTTGCTCGCAGCGAACGGCTTCGACCGCGAAGCTCACGAAGCCATCCGGGCGGACTTGAAGTCGGGCCGCATCGGCCTCGCCCAGAACCGGCTGCCCGCAAACACGGTCATCGAAGACGTCCGCCCGCAGGATGTGAACCACGCGCTGGATTTGACGAACAAATCCTACGCGGCAGCCCGCGAGCTGGGATTGGCCTCCCTCCGCAAGGGCGAAGCCGCGGTGGTCACGCTTTCCGCCGGGGCCGCCAGCCGGTGGACGCAGGGCGCCGGCGTGGTCAAGTCGCTTCATCCATTTTGCAAGCTTGGTGGACGGCACCGCACCTTCCTCGAAGTTCATCTCGCCAAGTCCCGCAAGATCTCGCGTCAGGCAGGCACACCGGTCCCGCACGTTTTCACCACCAGCTACCTAACCCACGAGCCGCTCACCGAGTTTCTTAAAGCCCATCAGAACTACGGACACGAGGGTCCGCTCCTTTTGAGCCGGGGCGCGAGCGTGGGCCTTCGATTGGTGCCGACCGCCCGCGACCTGCGTTTTGCGTGGGAGGAAATGCCACAGCAGGTGCTTGACGAGCAGCAGCAGAAGGTCCGCGACTCGCTGCGTGCCGCGCTGCTGCGCTGGGCGGAATCCGCCGGCGAAGCGACAGACTACCGCGACAATCTTCCGCTCCAGTGCCTCCATCCAGTCGGCCATTTCTACGAGGTGCCCAACCTCTTGCGCAACGGCACGCTTGCCGCGCTGCTCCGCGAGCGTCCGCAGCTCAAGACGCTCCTGCTGCACAACATTGACACCACCGGCGCAAACCTTGATCCGGCACTGCTCGGCCAGCATCTCGCGAGCGGCGCGACGTTGAGCTTCGAGGTTATCACGCGCCGCCTGGAAGACCGGGGCGGCGGTTTGGCGCGGGTGGACGGGCGCACGCGCTTGGTTGAGGGCCTCGCGATGCCGCACGAGGAGCTCGAGTTCGGTCTCAGCTACTACAACACGCTGACCACCTGGATTGACGTGGACGGTTTGCTGCGAGCCTTGCAGCTCACGCGCGAGGACATCCTCGTCGGCAACGACGCCAAAATTGCCGCCGCCATCCGCGCGCTCGCCGCGAAGGTGCCGACCTACATCACGCTCAAGGACGTAAAGAAGCGCTGGGGTCATGGGCAGGAAGATGTCTTCCCGGTCGCCCAGTTTGAGAAGCTTTGGGGCGACCTGACCGCCATTCCGGAGGTTGATTCGTGTTTCCTAGTTGTGGCCCGGGCGCGCGGCCAGCAGCTCAAGGAGCAGGCCCAGTTGGACGGCTGGCTGCGGGACGGCTCAGCCGCCTACATTGAAGGTCTGTGCGAATGGGCCTGATGGCCGGCGCCCGGCAACTCATTTCCTGAGCGTTTTGAGGAACGCGTAGAAATCCGCGAGCTCGGGGTCTTTCAAGCCGTTTAACAATCCTGCCGGCATGAGCGACACGCGTGTGTCGGTCACGCTCGTCACCTCATCGCCGGTCAGTCGCACCGTCGTGTCCGGGCCGGTCTGCACGAGCTTGGCCGTCGGCGCGTCATAGACCATGAAGCCAGTGTAAGTCGCGCCGGATTTGGTGGTAAGCAGCTTGGGCAGATAGGTCGGGGAGATGTCGCGGCTCGGGTCGAGGATGGCGAGAAACAGGTCTACGCGGGAGAGCCGGCTGGTCACCCCCGTCAGGTCCGGGCCGATGCGCGTGCTGGTGGAATGGCAGCGGTGGCACATGCGCTCCTCGTAGAGCTGCTGGCCGCGCTTGGCGTCGCCGGCATCCCAAGCGATGGTGGGCAGTCGCTTGAGAAAGGCGGCGGTGTCCTCGTCACCGCTGAGCAGTTCCTTCGCAGTGGCAGGATGAGCCTTCGCGAACCACTCGGACCACGGCGCGTAGGCCTTCACCAAGTCGCCCGACTCCGTGACGGCGATGGCTTGTCGGCTCCACTTGGCGAGCAAGTCCGCGAGTGCGGTGCGTGCGGCCTTCTCACGCGGCGCGGCGCAGTGGCGGCGAAGGGAAGTCAGCGCGGCGGCGAGTTCCTTCGCCGAAGCTTCTCCGTCCAGCTTGGCAAGCGACTTCGCGGCGAGTTCCACGACAGCGGGCTGGAAGGAGCCGAGTGCGGTCACGAAGCGGGCGCGATCCTCGGGTTGCGGGCTGCGGGCGAGCACCCGGAGAATGGCGTCCTGCAAACTCGCTTGTGCCCACTGCCGGCGCAGCGCGGGGAACAACTCCGCATCCGGCAGCACGCTGAGGAAGGCGATGAGTTCGGTGGTCCAACGCGGGGTGGCCAAAAGCCATTGGGCAGCGGCGGGCTGAAGGGCCTTGGGCAACCGCTCGGCGAGTAGCGCGTGGTCGGCCAGGGTGAAGTTCTGAGCGGCGATGATGGCTTGGGCGAGGGCCGGGTCGCGTTCGAGCAGGCGGCTGAACAGGTCCGCCACGCGCACGGGCCAGAATCGGCTCGGTTCCTTTTTGTCCGCGAGCATCTTGTGGTGCAGGCCGACGACGGCGCGGACGATGTGCGCGGTCGTTTCCGCGTCGCGCGCCGAGGGCAGCCGCGCCGCGACCATCAGGAAGTGGATGTCATCCTCGACGGGGCTTCCTTCCGTGAGCTTTCCAGTGACGCGCGAGAGCAAGCCGGGCGCATCGGCGGAGAGCATTCCCAGTAGCCGGCCCAGCTCGCGGTCGAGCTCGGCGTCGTCCGTAGGGAAGGCGGGCGCAAGGCGTTCGACGACGTGCTGGCGCAGCGGCGTGGGGATGTCCTCGGTCTGGCTGGCGACGAAGCCGTCGTAGGTGTCTGGCTTGTCCTGCGCGAGCTTCACGTCGCCGAGGGCGAGTTGGAGCAGGCGCACGGCGTCGAGCCGCGTGACCGGGTCGCGTGAAGTCGCGGCGACGAAGGTGGCGTTATTGAAGTAGTGGGATTGCCAGTTCGGGTCATTGCTGCGCTCGGGGCCGTAAATCCGCAAAATGCCGAGGCGCTGGCGCTCAGTGAGTTGGCGGGGTAGGGGAGTGGTCGCAAACGAGTCTTTTCCGATAGCCCTCGCGGCAGAGACGGTAGCAGCGCGGACACGGCGGTCGTCGGAGTTCAGGCCTCGAAACCAATCAGGCTTGGTTTTAGCTGACGAGGACATCGAGACGAGTCCTTCCCACGCAGCGCGGCCGATGCGTGGGTCGTCGCGATGAGTCAGGTCCGAAAGGAGTTCGGTCGCCAGCATCGTATCGGTGCTGCGAGCGAGCGCCCACGCGACGCGGGCAATCAGCTCCGGCTCGCCGCTGGCCGCGAGCTTGCGTGCGAGTTCTGCGCTCAGACCGTCGAAAAGTTCAACGTGGACTTCGACTGCGCGGATGCGTTCGAGGAGAGGGAGTTTCCTGTTCAACGCAGCTTGCTCGAAGGCGCCTTGCCCAAGTTCTTTCGCCAGTGGCACCCACTTCGCACGTGACCAGCTTGCGAGCGGCTGCGGCGCGGAGAGGACTTGGCGCAGCGGGTCGGTGCCGAGTTTTTCCACCGGCAACTGCCCCGTGTATTTCACACGGAAGACGCTGCCAATCGTCCCGCGTCCACCGATGGCCACGAAGAGGTCGCCATCGGGGCTGACCACGGCATCCACGGGGGCGAAGCCGGTGTCGCCCGCCGTCTCCATGAAGATTTCCATTTTTGTGTCGAACGTGCTGCCGCGCCGCGTGAGCGGGAAGAAGTAGATGCGCCCAAAGGTCCAGCAGATGGCGAAGAGGCCGTCGCGGTAGCGCGTGGGGAATGCTCGGTGGCGATAGACGAAGACGCCCGTGGGCGAGCCGCGGCCGACTTCCCAGAGGCGCTCGGTGTTGTCCGGCCAGGCGGCGGGGCGGTTCCAAGCGTGACCCCAGCCCTTGAGCACCCAGCCGTGATGCGCACCAGTAGCGATGTCGAAGATGCGTGTGCCGGCATACACGGCAGATGGTGGTCGCGCTCGCCGTCGGCGTCGTAGGTGAAGACTTGGCCGAACGGGTGGAAATCAATGTCGTAGGGATTGCGGAAGCCGTGCGCGAGGACTTCGCTGGTCTTGCCGTGGGGCGAGATGCGGACGAGCGCGCCGGCGTTGACTTGCTTGATGGGGGAACCGGGGAGCTTCGCGTGTTCGCTGCTGATGCCGGCGTCATTGCCGCAGATGAGGTAGAACCAACCGTCCGGGCCTTTCACGATGCCGTTGGCCGAGTGCTCGCCGTCGCGCTCGGTGCGGAGCCAGAACTCGGGTTCGCCATCGGCAGCACCGTCGCCGTCCGTGTCGCGCCAGCGGCGGATGCCACCGTCGCCGTTCATGATGAGGTCGTTGCCGTCGAAATACATTCCGTGCGCACCGGTCTTGCTGGCCTTCACGAAGAGTGTGGCCTTGTCGGCCTTCCCGTCGCGGTTGGTGTCGTGGAGGATTTTCACATACTCCTTACCAGCCACGACGATGCGGCCCTTGGCGTCGGTGGTCATGGAGTAGATGTCATGCGCGAGGTCGTCGCCGGCGTAGAGCGAGACTTCAAAGCCATCCGGCACGCGGAAGCCGTGGCTCACGGCGGCGGAGCTGGAAAGCGCGAAGGCGACGAACAGCAGCAGGAAGGCAAGGCGGCGATGCATGGTGAACAGACTTCGGTCGGAGCGTAGGCGTTCACGCGACGGCGGCAAGCAGCGGCAAAACGGCTTTGCAAATCTGGACCAGCCTTGGCCAAGCGAGGGGGAGCGGTCGCCGTCCTAGGAGACCAACTTCAGGCGCTATGAGACGAGTCCTCTCCATCAGCGAAGTCGTGGAGACGCTGGCGACTCCCAGCGGTGCGGTCGAGGTGCTGGCCACCGGCGACGCGGGCTACGACGAGGACACGGCGCTGATGGAGATGCGGCTGGACAGTCGGTTTCGTCCAGTTGACGCCACATCAGACAGTCGCGGGCCGCTCCCAGCGCGTCTTCCGCAGCGAGACATGGTGAAGGTAACTCTCGACTGGCAGGAGGCGTTGCCGGCGGCACGCGACATTTTCCGGGACTGGACGCGACGAGTTCACCAGTCGGTAAGCAACACAAAGGACCTCAACTGAACAGGCTTATGCTTGCGAAATATCACATTGAGTATGCGATGCACCTTGGACGCAAGGCCCACGTAAATCACTATCAGACGGACGATCCAGTGGCAGCCGAGGAGTTTTTGGTGCACGTGCTGGAGCATGGTTATCGTTTCCACACGATTCGCCACGAGGGCGTGGAGCTGCAGCCGCAGGAGACCGACAAGCTGCTCAAGACTGCGGCCAGCGTGCTGGCCTCACGGCACCTGTGCGCATCCTTGGCCATCAAGCCGGAGGAGGAACGTTTCCGGTTCGGCTTTGCCGCGTGAGCAGATGCGGGTGCTTGGGATCTGTGCCCGGTGCGTGACGGTTGCGGGCGCGTGACGAGGGATGTCTTATGAAAACCATTGCCATTATCAGCGCAGTTTCGATTGCGGTGTTACTGAAGTGCTTCGCCGCCACGGTGGGGCCGAATGATCCCAAGTTAACCACGCGGGAAGTCATGCGGGCCAAGTTGGACAGCTCCCAGAAGGTGCTGGAGGGAATTGCCACGGAGAACTTCCCGACGCTCGCGGCCAACGCTCAGAAGCTGGTGGCCCTGAGCCAAGCCGCTGGTTGGGAGGCGCGCCAGACTCCGGAATACAAACAGCACACGGCCGAGTTCCGTCGCCATGCGGAATCGCTCCTCAAAGCTGCACGAGATCAGAATGTCGATGCCGCTTCCCTCGCGTGGTTCCAGATTACCATCAGTTGTGTGAACTGCCACCGCCACATCCGCGGGGTGAGGACCGTGTCCGCCGAACCACTGGGAATGGCGGAATTGTTTGCCGGTCGCTGATTTGGGCGGTCAACCGTAAGGGCTGGCCTACTGTTTTTGAACGCTGCCTCAAGCAGGATAGAGGCAACTTTGCGGGCGAGGAGGACCTCTGGGGTTATTGAGCGGCTCACCGGATGCACGGCGACATTTTCCTTTTGCCTGCGGATGTCTTAGGCAACCTCGCGGCGTCGTGCTCAAAAGCCGAAGAATAGGACTGGCTGTGACCTTGCTGCTGGCGTGGCTGGTGGCCAGTTCTGCTTTAGGCGAGGAAACTTTTTCCAGACCGGGGCTGGTGATTAATTGGTGGGATCGGCCGGAGTGGCGTTTCCATACTTACACCGAGGTCCAGGTCAGCGACAGCGAACCGCGCTTGAACCGCTGGTTGCAGGCAACGCGCCTGACTGCGAAGCCTTGGTCTCGCCTCTGGTTGGGCGTCAATTATTCACTAATCGAGAAGCTCGCACTCCATCCGGCCACCCATGCCGAATTCGCCCAGGATGAGCACCGGCTGGAACTCGAGGCCTTGCCTCGGTTTGCGTTGGGTGAAGCGGGGCAACTGAATGGTCGCGTTCGCGTGGAGCGCCGTTGGAAGGACAATGCGCCGGACGACTGGCGGCTGAGAATCCGTTGGGAGCCATCGTGGCCCGTTAGGAACCACGGCCCACTCACGGAAGTGTTCACGCAGGTCGAGTATTTTCATGACCTGAACAGCAATCGGGTGAGCGAGTGGCGGTTCGCTCCGGTTGGCACCGGGTGGCGCATCTCGGAGCAGGTTTCTCTCCGGGCTTTCTATCTCTTTGACACGGTGAGAGCCCAACCCCGATGGGCAGTTAGCCACATTCTCTTTCTAACTTGGACTTGGAACGTCTGGTAAGACGCTGAAGTTCAGGGGCCGCGTTGATCGTTTGAGCCCGGATCAGAACCCCTCACTTCGGGTAATCGCGCCAGAGCCACTTGAGCACTTCGGGGAAGATGCTGCCGCCATGCTTGCTGTTGTGGCCACCTTCGCCGAAATCGGCGCGAACGTCGTAGCCGGCGAACTTGAGGGCGGAGGCCATTTGCTGGTTGGAGATGAACCAGTCGCCGAAATCGTTCTTAACATCGTCCACGCCGCTTTGGATGGAGACCCGGATGGGCTTGCGCTCGGTCTTGCGGATCATGGCCGGATAGACATGGCCGCCCCGGATGTTGGTGAAGCTGCCGATGGTGGTGAGCGCCTTGCGGAACTGGTCGGGCCGTTCCCAGCAGACGGTCCACGAGCAGATGCCGCCGCTGCTCGCGCCGCAGATGGCGCGGCCCTCGGGATCCGTGGTGAGGGTGTATTGTTTGCCGACCTCGGGGAGGATTTCTTCGGTGATGAAGCGGGCATAGCGATCGCCCAGCGAGTCATACTCGAAGCTGCGGTTGCTCACCTGCCACGGGCTCTTGCCGGGTGGCCGGCCGATCTCGTGCCCGGGGTTGAGCAAGATGGCAATGGTCACGGGCATTTCCTTCCGGTGGATGAGGTTGTCGAAGACGATGGGCACACGCCAGTTGCCCTTGAGGTTCACGTAGTCGTGGCCGTCCTGGAACACCATCACTGCGGCGGGTTTGCCGGCCTGGTATTGCGCGGGCACGTAAACCCACCAGTCGCGCACGGTGTTGGTGAAGATGTTGCTGCGCCACTCGGGCTGCTTTATCACCTTGCCCTGCGGCACGCCGGGTTGGACTTCGTGGTAGGGCGTGATCTTGAACTCATCGGCGGCGCGGACGGGGAGCGCGCAGAGGAGCAGCAGGCAGAGCAGGGGAGGCAACGGGCGTTTCATGGTCAGATGGTCGGAAGGATGCGCGACCTGTCGGGGCGCATCAAGCCCCGAGCCGGCAAGAATTCTGCCTGACTCGCCGCACGGGGGCCGCGATGCTCCGGCCCGTGAGCGTCCGTATCGAACTCCTCCAGGTCGCGCGGCTCGGCGCGAAGCTGCTCGGCGATTCTGCCGGGCTGGTGCGCGATTTCTACCGACGCCAGTGGACCGATGCGGGCGGTGGTTGCGATCGCTCGGGCCGGCCCGACCTCTATTACACTGTCTTCACGCTGAACGGCTGCGAGGCGTTGGAAGTTCCCGTTCCCGAGGTCGCGTTGGAGGCGTGGCTCAAGACCTTCGGCGAGGGCGAAGGGCTGGATTTGGTTCACCTGACTTCACTCGCTCGGTGTTGGGCTTCTTTGGGAAAGAAACGAATGCCCGCCGGACTGGCCAAGGCGCTGCTCGCGCGGCTTGAAACCTTCCGCAAGCCCGATGGCGGCTACGATGGCGACGCCGTGAGGCCGCACGGCACCGCCTACGGCTCCTTCCTCGCCCTCGGCGCGTATCAGGACCTCGGCAAGCTACCGCCCAAGCCGTTGCGCATCGTGCAAAGCCTCAAGCGTCTCGAAACCCCCGACCATGCCTGGAACAACGCGCCGGGCCTGCCGGTGGGCTCGACGAATCCGACCGCCGGGGCGGTGACGCTGCTCCGGCATCTGCATCTGCCGCTCAACCCAGCCGTCGGCGACTGGCTGCAGGCGCAACTGCATCCGCAGGGCGGCTTCGTGGCGGTGCCCGGCGCGCCGATGCCCGACCTGCTCTCGACGGCCACGGCGCTGCACGCGCTGGCGAGCCTTGACCGACGGTTCACCGAGGCGCAGCGCGAGCGGTGTCTCGATTTCGTGGACACGCTTTGGTCGGCAGAGGGGGGCTTCCACGGGCACTGGGCGGATGATCATCTGGACGCGGAATACACCTTTTATGGCCTGCTCGCGCTGGGGCACTTGAGCGTATGAGTGCTGCGGTTGCCGTTTGAAAACCGGCAGCCTGAGTCGTAGGCTTTTCGCGCCTGACCACGCGATGAAATTCCGGTCAAAGACGAATGTTGCAATGCACTTGATCGCTCTCCTTCCCGCCTTGCTGCGCCCCGCGAGGGTTGCGCTGGCGTTCAGCTTCTGCGCGGCGGCTACCTTGGCGGGCGAAATCCATGATGCAGTGCTGGCGCACGATGTGGACCGCGTGCGGCAATTGCTGCTGGAGAAACCCGACCTGGTCAACGCGCGCACCGAGCGCGGTGACACCCCCCTCTACGTTGCGGCGTTCCGGGGTTACGCCAAACAGATGATTCCGCTGCTTCTGGAATACGGCGCGGATCCCGCCCCCGCCCCCAATGACCGGTTGGAGACCCCGCTCTCCATCGCGAGGGAGCTCAATCTGAAGCAAACAGCCGCGCTCCTGCTCAAGGCCGGGGCGATGGAAGATCACCTAAGCCGGGCGGCGGAGTTTCGGTATCTCGTCATCAAGCGCGACCTCGCGGGTCTCACGCGGCTGGCCACCGCATTTCCTGACGTGATTCGGGCGCGCAACGGCTATGGCCAGACGGCTTTGCTGCTGTCGGTCACCGGGGACAAGCCCGATCCCGCCACCACCCAGGCACTGCTGAAACTCGACTCGGATCCGAATACGACGAACAACTTCGGTGGCACTCCCTACTCGGTGGCGATTGAGCGCGAGCACCATGCGATGGTGGCGATGTTTCGGCAGCATGGGGCGTTGGAGTCGCCGATGACCCGGACCGCACCGCTGCGACTTGCAGCCAAAAAGGGCGAGATGGCGCTGGCGGATGAGTTTTTGCGGGCCAACCCCGGCACCGTCAATGCGCACGACGACCTGAGGCGAACCGCCATGCATCTGACCTGTGCGCGGGGCAACGTGCCGATGGCGGAACTTTTGCTGCGGCACGGGGCCGACCCGAATTACGCGGACTTTGCCGACAACACCCCGCTGCATCACGCAGCTTACTTCGGCAAACCCGAGCTGGTCGGCATCCTGCTGGGCAAGGGGGCCGATCCCAACCGTCGCAACCGGCAGCGAGTCAGCCCGCTGTTGAATGCCGTGTCAGTCGGCGCATTGCCAGTCGTTGAAATGCTGCTCAAGGCCGGTGCGGATGTGACCGTCACCGACAACGTCGGCGAAACCGCCTTGCACCGGGCGGCCGGGAGCGGCCACGTCGAGTTGATGCGGCTGCTGCTTGATCGGGGTCTGGATCTCAACGCCCGCGATCGGCAGCGGCAGACCCCTCTGCATCAGGCGGCGCAGCGCGGGTTGGTGGACGCCGTCAAGTTCCTCATCGCGCGCAACGCAAACCGGACCTACACCGATGTCAATGGGCTGACGGCGCTGGCTGCGGCCGAGAAAAACAAGCACGAGGAAGTAGCAAAGATCCTCCGGGCCGCGCAGTGATCGGCTCAGGCGGCGAGGGAGACGAAGTTCTGCAGGAGCCGCAGCCCTACGGCCTGGCTTTTCTCGGGGTGAAACTGCGTGGCAAAGACGTTGTCCCGCCACACGGAGGACGCAAACGTCCCGCCGTAGTCCGTGCGCGTGGCGACGATCCCGGCATCTGTCGGCTGCGGGTGGAAGCTGTGCACAAAATAGACGTGGCTGCCCGTTGGAATGCCGGCATAGAGCGGGCAGTCGGGCCGGACGATTTCAAGCTGGTTCCACCCGATCTGCGGGATCTTTAGCCCGGGCTGATCCTTGAACCGGACGACCTTGCCGCCGAACACGCCAAGTCCGAGCGCGCAACTGTTGAATTCCTCGCTGCGCTCGAACAGCGCCTGATAGCCCACGCAGATGCCGAGGAACGGCCGGCCCGAGCGGATGAAGTCCTTCACCGCGCCGAGCAGTTCCTGCCGCTGCATCGCCGAAATGCAGTCGTCGAACGCGCCAACGCCGGGCAGCACCACCGCCCGGGCGTCGCGCAACGGTTCGGGCCGGGTGGTGACGAGCAGGTCTGCGCCGACCTTGCGCAGGGCCTTCTCCACGCTGCGCAGGTTGCCGGAGCCGTAATCAAGCAAAGCAATCACGCGCCAAGGAGACAGCAAATCGAAGAATTGGGGAAGCGCGGAACGGGCCGGGGTCTGTGCGCGCCGGGGATTCCCCGACCCGGAAAGCAGGTTGTGCATGGCCGCCGCGTGCGCAACTTCCCCGCCGTGAAATGCCCCCATGACGACACGATCCTGCGCGAGGTGGAGACCGGCGGCTTCCGGGTAGCCGGTTGTCCGCAGTGCTCCGGCATCTGGCTCACGCGCGACACCTTGAAGCAGGCCATCAACGCGCGTCACGCGGCAGACAATCTGGATCCTAATGAGCCGCCGCCATCGGCGAGGTCGGCCCCCGCCCGCCGCCGGCAATGTCCGGGCTGCCGATGCCTGCTCAAGCCCCGGTGGCTGCACGGCATCGAGCTGGATGTCTGCGAGCAGTGCCACGGCCTCTGGCTCGACGCGGGCGAATTGAGACAAATCGTAGTGAAACACCGACAGACCCTCGGCGGGGCCGGCACGGCTGCCGTGGCTAGGCGAGACTCCCGCTGGTTTGAGGGCCTTGATGTTCCGTGCGATGCGGATCTCATTTCCGCCATTGGCAACGGCCTCGCCGAGTTGGCAAGCAGCGGTGTGGACGTGGCCAAGCCGGTGGTCGAGTTTCTGGGGGAAGCCCTGTCACTGCTGGACTGGTGAGCCGGGGGGCTTGCCTCGCGCCGCCGAGACTCCGTAGCTTGACGGGGTGAAGTTCCCGATCTTGGCGATGAGCCTGTGGACGGCGGTGTTCGTCTTGCACCAAGGCTGTGCCAGCGGTGCGCGCACAATGGCGCAATCGCCCGAACAACGGGCAGTTGCCTTCCTGGCACGCGAGGTCCCCGCGTGGTCGCGGGCAAACGGCTGCTTCTCCTGCCACAACAACGGCGATGCAGCCCGGGCGCTGTATGCGGCACGCCAACGAGGCTTTGCCGTCCCGGCGTCCGCGCTCGCAGACACCTCCGCATGGGTAAGCCAGCCGGCGCGCTGGGACCATAACAAAGGCGACCCCGGCTTCAGCGACCGACGGCTGGCAAACCTGCAATTTGCCGCGTCGCTCCTGGCGGCGGTGGAGACGGGCCACGTCACAGATGCCACCGCCTTGCGGGCGGCGGCGGATCGCGTGGCGGCGGATCAGGACGGGAACGGTGCGTGGCCCGTCGAGGCGCAGGACACGCTTGGTTCGCCGGCGACTTACGGGACGACGCTTGCGACGTTCACCGCATGGCGGGTGCTATCGGCGGCGCATTCCGGACAAGCCCAGCAGTCGGCGATCAGGGCAGGGGCGTGGTTGCGCCGCGCGCCGATGAACAACGTGCCCGCCGCCGCCACACTGCTTCGCTTTGCCTTGCGGGACGATTCCACCAACGCACCGCCGCGCCGCACGGAAGCAATTGCTTTGCTGCGTCGCGCACAGACAAGCGACGGCGGCTGGGGGCCGTATCCCGATTTTCCGGCGGAAGTCTTCGACACCGCCATCGCATTGATCGCATTGGCCGAGCTGCCGCGAGATGCGGCGGTGGACGCGATGATCCGACGGGGACGGGCCTTTCTGCTTTCCCAGCAGCGGGCCGATGGAAGCTGGGCGGCGACTACGCGGCCTTCGGGTGCAGAGAGCTACGCGCAGCAAATGTCCACATCGGGGTGGGCGACGCAGGCGTTGCTGGCGACGGGAGGAAAGTAACCAGCCCCAGTGTTCGGTATCGAGTGAGAGCTGGGAGGGAGTCTCACTGCACTCTGAGCACCGATTTAACGCAGCTCGAACGGCAGCTTCACCGTCGCCCGGTCTAGCCGCTTCGCGACACCTTCAAACACATCTACTTCGAACGGCTTGCCGATGTTGTTGCCAGCGAGGTCTTCGATGGTCGTCTCCACCACGAGCGAGTAGTGCCCGGCCTTCCAGGAGTGAAGGGGAAGGAATTTCCAGATGCGCTCGCGCTCGGTCAGGAACGGCTGGCCGGGCACTTCGCGGCCGGTGGCGTCCACCACGTGGATCATGCGCAGCGCCAGCGCCGCATCCATCGGCTCGGCGAAATCCACGGCCAGCGGCTCGCGCGTGCGGATGGGCGGGGCCTGATAACCCCAGCGGCGCGGGTCGGGCGGGTCGCGGTCGGGCGGGCCGACGGTGAAGCGCTTGAAGAACGCCTGCTTGAGCCGGTTGCCATTCGCGTCGCGCCAGCCACTGCCAATGACCAGGGTGTAGCGTCGACCCGCCAGCAGCGCGGGGCCGAGGTCTTCGAGGGGCTTGACCTCGCGCTTGATGCGGCCGGGATCAATGATGAGCGTGAGCCGCAACATGTCCCGGCTCCAGAGTTCCTCGGCGAGTTCGAGGAAGGGCAGTTCCACCGGCTGGTTGGCCTCGTTGAGCAGGCGGATGTGTTCGTAGATGTCGCCCCGGCTCATCGGCGCGGAGAAGTGGACGTAGAACTTCAGCAGGTTCTCGGGCAGCACGTCCGCGCTGGGATAAACCTGCGTGACGGTGGCGGTGGCGCGCTCGGGCCGCACGGGTATTTGCAGCGCGGCGGTCAACCGGCCGGCAGCGGGGGACGGTGCGCCGGGCAACTGGCCGGCGTCGAACACCGCGCGGTAACGCAATCCCGGCTCGAGCGGAAAGGCCGGCGCGAACCGGAGCAACCCGCCCTCAATGCGGTGCTCGCCCAGCATGGCCACCGGCGCGGCGTCGGGTTGCTCGACAAAGACGGATAGGACGGCCGGCCAGTTCGTCGCGGGCCAGTTCGTGGATTGCAGCGTGGCCAGTGTCTCGGGTGGCAGGCCGGAAACTTCCACGAAGAGGCGGTTCGTCTCGCGCGGGACGGGCACCCAGCGGAGGAACGGCGCGGAGAAGGCGGGCGGACGATTTGGCGTTTCCGCCCCGCTGGCGGGCCCGACACAGCCCAGCCAGACAAAGAGGAGGCCGGCAAGTGCCGGCCTCCAGTTCAAGTGCCAAGGTTGTCCGCCCATTCCGCTCACGGCAGCGGGAGCGACTCCAGGTTCAGCGCACCCGCCTCGGTCTTGCGGATGACCAGCGCGTGCCCAGCGTCCAGCTTGTCGAGCTGCTCGACGCCTTTCCAGGCATCAATCGTCTCGTATTTCTGGCCCTTGATGCCGCCGCCGCCCACGGGAGCGGTGATGGATTCGGCGCTCTCGATGCTGTCGGTGGTGATCTTCATCACGCCACGGCTGTTGTTGGCGAGCAGGAGCCAGTCCTTGCCGCCCTTCTGATACACGATCATGTCCAGCGGACGGTTGCGGTTGCCCAGCTCGGCGATGGTCTTGCCCTTGATCTTCGCGCCGGGCTTCAGCTCGCTGATGGGAAACTGCACCAGTGGCGTGCAGGTGTAGGCGGCGAGAAGCTGGGCCTCGCTGCCGACCTTGAAGGGCACAAAGGTGCGGATGGGCGAACGGGTCTCAAACTTGCCGTGCGCGCCGTGGTAAATCTCCACGCTCGTGCCGTTGGCAACCTTTTGGAACGGGAACGGAATCGCGCGGAGCGTCGAGGAGAACTCCTCATTCGACAGGCCGGCGATGAGCACGCGGTCTTCGAGGAACGCGAGGTCAGTGATGGACTCCTGGCGCGGGTTGCTCTGGCGCTTGCCGTCGCCCTGCACGCCGTCCACGGGCGCATCGGGCAGTTCGGCGCGGGAATGCTTCACCTTGTCGAGCGAGACGACTTCCAGGTTGCCGTCACCCTTCACGCGCACAATGACGGACGCCGCGCCGGCACCCCGGCCGCGCGTGACGGCTATGTAGGCGGTGTGCGAGGCGGGGTTGACGGCGAGATCGTCAATGAGCACCTGATCGGTGGCAGTGCCGAGCAGCGCGGCGACCTTCTGGTTGATGCCGTCCACCTTCACCGGTTTGGCCACGCCGCCCTTGGTATCACCCGTGGCGACTGCCACAACGGCGGCGGACTTGGTGTCGGCGATGAATAGGATGCCGTCCGGTCCGAAGGTGATTGGCCCGGCGGATTTGAGAGCGACTTTGCCTTCGGTCATCCCGGAGGTCCAGTTGGCGGCGGAGGCGGTTCCGGCGAGGAACGCCAGACCGAGCGAGGCAGAGAGGAGCGTGATGGGTTTCATGCGTTAGAGGTTTGGACGCGGACAGGCCGCGCGTGGTTGCAAACAGGTTTCTGGCGAACTGACGCGATAGGAACGCCTCCGGGGAAGGGGTTCAACAACTTTCTTGCGCCCGCGCCGACTTCAATAAACCCGGCGCAGGTTCGAGGGCAGGATGTTCAGTTCGCCGCGATACTTGGCGACGGTGCGGCGGGCGATGGTGAGGCCCTTGGCGACGAGGAGCTTGACGATGGCGTCGTCGGAGAGCGGGTTGAACTGGTCCTCGCCCTTGATGATCTCGGCCACCATGTCCTTGATGCTGGTGTTGGCCACGGCCTGGCCGTCGGCGGCGGTAAAGCCGGAGGTGAAGAAGTGCTTCATCTCGAAGACGCCGTGCGGGGTTTCCATGTATTTGCCGGAGACGGCGCGGCTGACGGTGGTCTCGTGGACGCCAACGATCTCGGCGACTTGGTTCATGGTCAGCGGCTTGAGGTGGGCCCGGCCCAGCTCCATGAACTCGCGCTGCCGCTTCACGATCTCGGTGGCGATGCTCTGGATGGTCTGTTGGCGCTGGTGGAGGCTTTTGATGAGGAACTTGCCGGCGCGGATTTTGTCGCGGATGTATTCGCGGGTGGCAGCATCGGTCTCGGCGCGGGCCATCAGGTCCTTGTAATGGTTGCTGATGCGGAGATGGGGAACCTGCTCGTTGTTGAGGGAGACGACCCAATCGTCGCCGACTTTCTGCACGAAGACTTCCGGGATGATGTATTGCTCGTTGTCCGGGAGAAACGCGCGGCCGGGGTGCGGCTCCAGGTGGGCGATGCGGTCGGCGGCTTCCTGGATGTCCACGACGTCCTGGTTGAGGGCACGGGCGATCTCGGGGAAGCGGCGGCGGCCGAGGGCTTCCATGTGGCCGGTGACGATCTTGTATTCGAGCGATTGCGACTGGCCGGCGCGTTCGAGCTGGAGCTTGAGACATTCCCCGAGGTCACGTGCGCCGACGCCGGGCGGCTGGAAGCCCTGCACGACTGCCAGCGCGGCGGCGAACTTCTCCAATGGCACGCCGGTGGCGGCGGCAAGTTCCTCAATGCTCGAGGCCAGCCAGCCGCGTTCGTCAATGTTGCCCACGATCATCTCCGCCAGGGCGAGCTGTTCAGGGCTCAGGTTGGAATCGCGCACCTGCTCCAGCAGCATCTCCTGCAGGGACTGGCCGGCCACGAGGGAATCAAACATGAACTGCCGCCGCTCCTCGTCCTCCTGGCTGGCGCGGTTGACGACGTTGGTCTGGGTGAAGTGGTCGCGCCACTCCTGGTCGAGCTGGGTGAGCTTCTCGAACTCGGCCTGAAAGTCGTCCACCGGCTCGGAGGATTCCTTTTCGGTCGCCGGGTCGAAGGTCACATCGGCGGGCGGCTCCGCGGGGTCGATCTGTTCGGCGAGCTCGTCCTTCTCCTTGCCGTCCTTCTGCGCCGGCTCCATTTCACCGGTCAGCGTCTCTTCGAGGACCGGATTCTGCTCGAGCTCTGCTTCGACCTGCGCCCGCAGCTCCAGGATGGGGGCCTGCAACAGCGCGAGCGATTGCTGGAGCTGGGGTGCCAGCACCATCGACTGCGCCATCTTCTGCGATAAATACAGGCCTTGAGCCATTGGTTGGCCTCAGGGTAAGGCCGGCCCGAAAACTGCTCAAGCCGGAAGCGCAGCAAGGTTTGCTTGTCGGCGGGGCGGCGGCCGGGGATAACGCACCACATGCAACTTCCGCTTCGCTCCCTGCTCGCCGTTTTCGCCCTCTGTCCGATGGCCTTGGCCGTCGTCGCCCAAGACTCGAAGGCTTCCGCTTCGACCAATTACGTCCTCAAGGTCACCGCGGACCGGGCGGATGCGCAGTATCGCGTCGGCGAAACCGTGACGTTCAAAGTGGAACTGACGCTCGACCAGCGACCGGTGGCTGATGGCGAGGTGCAATGGAACGTCACGAAAGACGGCGTGCCGCCCACGACCAGCGGCAAGGTCAAGCTCGTCAACGGCACCGCCACCGTCACTGGCCAGCTGAAGGAGCCGGGTTTCCTGCTGTGCCGCGCGACGTTCATCAGCGCGGCGAAGCGCACTTACACCGGTCTCGGCGGGGCTGGCGTGGAGCCGCTGAAGCTCAAGCCGAGCCTGCCGGTGCCCGATGACTTTGATGCCTTTTGGGCCGCGCAGAAGCGGCAGTTGGCCGCCGTGCCCGTGAATGCGCGGCTCACCCCGGTGACCGCCTCCGCCACGGACGTCAAGGCCTTCGACTTGCAGGCGGACTCCCTCGGTGCGCCAGTGTCCGGCTACTTCGCCAAGCCGGCGAACGCCAAGCCCAAGAGCCTGCCCATCATCCTCACCGTGCATGGCGCGGGCGTGCGCAACTCCAGCCTGGGCGGCGCGGTGGGCTGGGCGAAGCAGGGCCTTCTGGCGCTCGACATCAACGCGCACGGTTTGCCCAACGGGAAACCGGACAAGTTTTACGCCGACCTGGCTGCCGGCGAGCTGAAGGACTACCGCACCCGGGGGCGCGAGTCGCGCGACACGGTCTATTTCCGCGGCATGTTCCTGCGCCTGGTGCGCGCGCTGGACTTTCTCTGCGCGCAGCCGGAATGGGATGGCAAGACCGTCGTGGTCTTTGGCTCAAGCCAGGGCGGCTATCAGGCCATCGTGGCTGCGGGTTTGGATGCCCGCGTGACCTTCCTCGCGGCGGGCGTGCCGGCGGGCTGCGACCACACCGGCTTCAAGGCGGAACGCATCAACGGCTGGCCCAAGTTCATAGCGACCGGCGAGCAGCCGTCCGGGAACGTCGTGGAGGCCGTCCGCTACTACGATGCAATGAACTTCGCCACGCGCACCAAGGCCGGAGCCATCGTGACCGTGGGCTTCATTGACACCACCTGCCCGCCTTCGAGCGTGTATGCCGCCTACAACAATCTGCCCGGCAAGAAGTCCATCCACACCGACCCGGACGCGGGCCACACCAGCACGCCCAAAGCCAGCGAAGCCATGCGCAAGGCCGTGCAGGAGCACCTCAAGGCACAGACCGCAAAGTAGGGCCTGCGTCCCCAGAAACAGAAACCGGCGGTTCCGCCTGAGCGAAACCGCCGGTGAAATCCGCGCCGCCGTGGATTGGGCCGTCGCCAACCCGGACATTCATGTCA
>CAZQEW010000046.1:0-320 GCA_964591495.1 uncultured Klebsiella sp. | reverse complement strand
GCGGGCGAAGTCGTAGGTAACGCGCTTGGAGGCAATCGCGCCGTTGAGGCCCTTGAGGATGAGATCGGCGGCCTCGGTCCAGCCGAGGTGGCGCAGCATCATCTCGCCGGAGAGAATCACGGAGCCGGGGTTCACCACATCCTTGTTCGCATACTTGGGCGCGGTGCCGTGCGTGGCCTCAAGGGTGGCGTGGCCGGTGACGTAATTGATGTTGCCGCCGGGCGCGATGCCGATGCCGCCGACCTGCGCGGCGAGGGCGTCGCTGAGGTAGTCGCCGTTCAGGTTGAGCGTGGCGATCACGTCGAAGTCCGTCGGGCGGG
>CAZQEW010000045.1:16133-28773 GCA_964591495.1 uncultured Klebsiella sp. | reverse complement strand
GCTTGAACTTCATGAGGTTCAGCGAGGCGAGGTTGCAGGCGGTGTTGTTGAGGAACACGTATTCCGAGCAGGGATTCGTGGAGTGAATCGGCTCGGTGCCCTTGCAGGTGTGCCACTTCTGGATCGCGCCGTCGTATTGCAGGCCGGGGTCACCGCAGATGTGCGTGCCCTCGGCGATTTTGTTGAGCAGCGTGTTCGCGTCCTTCTTATGGAGCGGCTGGCCGGTGGTGCTGGAGCGCGTCCACCATTCCTTGCCCTCGAGCGCGGCCGACATGAACTCGTCGGAGACGCGGACGGAGAGGTTCTCGTTCTGATACATCACGGAGCCGTAGGCCTCGCCGTTGAAGGAGCCGTCGTAGCCCTGCTCAATGAGCGCCCACGCCTTCTTCTCTTCCTTCTGCTTGCAGTCGATGAACTCCTCGATGTCGCCGTGCCAGTCACGCAGCGTGTTCATCTTCGCGGCGCGGCGGGTCTTGCCGCCGGACTTCACGACGTTGGCGACCTGGTCATAGACCTTGAGGAAGGAGAGCGGACCGCTGGGCTTGCCGCCACCGGAGAGCTTCTCGCGGGAGCTGCGGATGGGGGTGAGGTCCGTGCCGGTGCCGGAGCCATACTTGAAGAGCATGGCCTCGGAGTAGGCAAGGTGCATGATGGACTCCATGTTGTCGTCCACGCTCTGGATGAAGCACGCGCTGCCTTGGGGGTATTCGTATTGGGTGGCGGCGCGTTCGGCGACGCTGGTCTTGCGGTTGACGAACCAGTTGCCGCGGGCGGAGTTCTTGCCGACGCCGTATTCGTGGTAGAGCCCGACGTTGAACCAGACTGGGGAGTTGAACGCGCCGTATTGGTTCACACAGAGCCAGGTCAGCTCGTCGTAGAAGATCTCGCCGTCCGCCTTGCTGAAGTAGCCATCCTTGACGCCCCAATCGGCGAGGGTGCGGGTGACGCGGTGGATGAGTTGCTTGACGGACTTCTCGCGCTCAGCCTTGGCGGGATCGCCATAGAAATATTTTGAGCAGACGACCTTGGTGGCGAGGAGCGACCACGTCTTCGGCACTTCGACGCCTTCCTGCTTGAAAATGGTCTTGCCCGAGTCGTCGGTGATCTCTGCGGTGCGCCTGTCCCATTCGATCTGGTCGAAGGGCTTCACCTTGGCGTCGGAGAACACGCGGGAGATGGGGAGGGACTTCTTCCCGGACTTGGCGGCGGGTTTGGTAGTGCGGGCAGCGGATACCGCTGGCGCAGCACGGCGGGTGGTGGAGGCAGGGGCGAGCACGGACTCTGGGGCGTCAATCATGGGTTGCGGTTGGCTAAAGTTGTCGGGCATTGAAGCATCCTTCTCGCTCATGGCCGCACCATACAGCCAGACCGAATTAGACGCCAAAGCTCCCGTGCTGGTGGAGTTTCCCGGTTGGTTTTACCCTTCAGGACACCCCATCGGTTGGGGAGCGCCAGCGAGAGTAACGCTAGGTATTGTGGTGGCAAGTAGTTTTTCCGAAAAAGTTATTCGTGGAGTTATTCGCGCGAAATCACCCCGAAATACAGGCTTTCTCGAGGCTTTGTGGACAACCGTTCGGCTCCTTTGTGAACAACCCATCATCCCCAACTAAACTGGGTTGCATGGACACAAAACTGGTCTCCCCTAGTCGTGGCGGTGGAGAGTTTTGCCCACTACCGCCGGATAGAATGAAGCGACGGACAAACCATCAGGAGATTTCGTTGGCAGGTGGCATTTGCGACAGCCTGACAACTACACGGCACGGGGGAATCTGCTCCGGTGAAGAGCGCGGGATCAGTCTTGGGCAGGGCTGCCTGCGACGGACCGGGCTACTTCAAGGAGGGACTGCGCCTTGGCCGCCTCACGGGCAATGGCTTGGTTCACGTTGAACTCCAGCGTCTCAGTCGCCACCCGGATGGCATTGAGGATGGAACGCTCGCGGGCGGAGGCATGGGCCTTGAAGACGACGCCGTTCAAGCCGAGCAGCGGAGCGCCGCCATAGTTCTCGGAATCGGTGCGGCGCTTGATGGCCCGAAAGGCGTTTTTCGCCAGGAGCGCACCCAGCTTGCGTTTCGGGTTGGCGGTCAGCTCGCGCTTGAGCATCGCAAACATCCCCCGCGCGAGGCTCTCGCAGGTCTTGAGCACGATGTTGCCCACGAAGCCATCACATACCACCACGTCCACGCGGTTGTGAAAAAGGTCATGCCCCTCGACGTATCCGAGGCAATTGAGGTCGAGCTTTTTGCACAAGGCGAGCGCGGCTTGGGTGAGTTCGGTGCCCTTCATTTCTTCCGTGCCGTTGGAGAGCACCCCGACGCGCGGGCGAGTTTTCCGCAGGATTTCGCGGGCATAAATGCTGCCCATGATGGCGAATTCGGCGAGGTGCCAGGGCTTGCATTCCGTGTTCGCACCGGCGTCGAGGAGGATAAACTCGTTTTCCGGCTCGGGCATCACGGTGGCGATCGCCGCCCGGCTGATGCCGGGCAGAGTGCGCAGGCGGAAGGTGCCCGCCGCCAAGATCCCGCCGGTGTTGCCGGGAGATACGATTGCATCCGCTTTCCCGTCGCGAACCAACTCCACGGCCCGCACGATGGAGCAATCCTTCTTCTTCCGCACGGCATCCACGGGCTTGTCCTCCATGTCCAGAACTTGGGAGGCGTGGACAATGCAGATGCGAGCGTCGCCGTGCAGGTGAACTTTGCGCAGATGCGCCGAGATTTCTTCCTGGCGACCTACCAGATGCAATTCGGTCAACCTGCGGTTCTCAGCGAGGGCCAGCTTTGCCCCGTCAATGATGACACCACAGCCATGGTCACCGCCCATGACGTCCACTGCAATGCGCATAGCCCGAAAATAAGCCTCCCCCGACCCCTTCCGCCAGCTCGGGAAAGCAAAAGGGCGCAACGGAAAGCCGCCGCGCCCTGGGTGCAGGAGGTTAAGCTCCAGCGGTGATGTTCAAAATCTGGCGGCCCTTGTAGTAACCGCAGGCCGGGCAAACCCGGTGGGGCAGAGCGGGTGCCGCGCACTGGGGGCAGGTGGAAAGCTGCGGCAGCTTGAGCACGCTGTTGTAGGCGCGACGCATGCGTTGGCGGCTGTGGGAAGGTTTGCGCTTCGGGACGCCCATAATTTTATTCTTTCAGTTTCAGTTCGTTCAACACGGACCACGGAGATGCGCCTGCGTTCGTCTGGGAGGTAAGGCCCGACGCGCCGCCGGCCGCGAGCTGCGACAGACCGCGACAGTCAGGCTTGCACAGCGGATGCTGCGGAAGCGTGAGGAGGATGTCCTCGCGCAAAAAAGGTGTCAAGTCCACGGAATCGTCAACGATCGGCACCGCTTCCTCGCCCGCCAGCAGCAGGTGCGCGGCGAAATCCGGCAGCTCCAGCGTGAACGGAAACCGCTTCAAGCACCGCACGCACTCGCATTCCATGGGCAATTGGAGCGATCCTTGAACCAGAATCGCATCGTCCATGAAGGTCGCCGTCAGCTCATACTGAAGCGGACGGGTCAGCAGCAGGGCTTCGTCCAGACCCTCCAGACCCAGCTCGGCGGGAGGGAGCTCGCCGGACAGTTCCTGCGGTTCAGCCTGAAGTTGACGGAGGTTTACCGTAAGCGGCATGCCGGCATCATCCGCCCGAGCGGATTGAAGTCAACCCTTCCGCCCGCCCAAGTCACTTGGCCCCGGCCTTCTTTAGCACCTCGGCAAGCGTGACTTCCGCGCCACCCCGCCGCTTGCTCTCGTCGGCGGCCTCCATGAAGGCGAACAGTTCGATGGTCTCCTCGGGCTTCACCGGCACGATGCCGGTCTGAAAGGCCTTGATGGCTTCGGCCACGAGCGGGGCATAGCCGTCATAAGCACCGATCGGAACCTCACCTTTGTCGCCCTTGGCAATGCCCGTGTAGCCCTTGGCTTCGCGGAAAATGCCGGTGCGCCCGCCCTTCCACTTGCCGGTGACCTCAATTTTGCCGTCGGCGGTGGTGCCGCGCTTCACGCTTTCACAGCCCGTGCCCATCACGGTGAAGAGGGTTTCGCAGCCGTGGACGCCATACCAGAAGAGGTCGGGATGATGCTCCTCCAAACTGGCTGGGCTGGTGGCCTCGGCGTAGGTGACCTTGCCGATGGAGCCAGCGCGGACGGCCTGCGCGGCCTTGCCGTAACGAAGCGAAGAGGAACTCCAGACAGGCACCTTGGCCGCCTGAGCGAGGCGGAAAATCTCGAGCACATCCTTCAGCGAGCCGGCCATGGGCTTGTCGATGAACAGCGGCTTGCCCGCCTTGATGACCGGTATGGCCTGCGCGAGATGCGGGCGGCCGTCCACGCTCTCAATGAACACCGCATCCACGTGCTTCACCAGCTCCTCGACGGAATCATAGAGCTTCACGCCGTATTTCTCGACGAGCGTCTTGGTGAAGCCCTCCACGCGGTCGCGGCTCGACGGGATGTCCTGACTGCCGCCCTTGAACGCCGCGACGACTTTCGCGCCCGGCACATGTGCCTTGTTCTGCGGGTTGTTGAGAATGTCCGTGAAAGCCGGCACATGCGAGGTGTCGAGGCCGATCATGCCGATGCGCAAATCGGCAGCGGACGCAGCGGAGATGGCGGCGAAGGCCAACAGGCCAAGGGCGAGGAAGGACTGGCGGTTCATGGTGTTCAAGTTGTCGGATGCGGGAGCTTCGACCGTGGGATGCCCGGGGAAATTCGGCTGAAGCCAGCGCCCGTGCTCCGTTGACCGACCTCACCGTGCCGAAGCTTCCAGCCAAATGCCGATCACCAAACACTCCGCCTTGGAAACCGCCCGCACCCACCGCTAGACTCCGCCCGTGAACCTCCGCGTCTGCGAAGCCGATCTGCACCTGCACAACCTGCACACGCGGATGCCGTTCAAATACGGCATCGCCACCATGACCCGCATGCCGATGGCGTTCGTGCGCGTGGCGCTCGAAATCAACGGCCGCCCGCCCGTGCTCGGCGTCGCGGCGGACCTGCTCCCGCCCAAGTGGTTCACCAAGGACCCCGCCCGCGACGTGCTCGACGAAATCCACGAGATGCTCGATGTCATCGAGACCGCGATGGAAACCGCCGAGGAACTGAACGCCCCGAGCGTCTTCGACCTTTGGCGACACCTTTACGATTCCCAGACCGCGTGGGCCGCAGCCGAGAACAAGCCGCCGTTGCTCGCGCATTTCGGCACGTCGCTGGTCGAACGCGCGGTGATGGACGCCTTTTGCCGCGCGACGGCCAAGCCCTTCCATTGCGCGGTGCTGGACAACGATTTCGGCATTCGGCTCGGTGAACTGCGGGGCGGCCTCGAAGGTTTCTCGCCCGCCAAGTGGCTCCCCACCCGTCCGCACCACGAGATCATCGTGCGCCACACCGTCGGCCTCAGCGACCCGCTCACGGACCAGGACATCGCGCGCGAAGAGCAGGTGAACGACGGCCTGCCGCAATCGCTCGTCGCGAGCATCCGCCTTTATGGCCTGCGCCACTTCAAACTCAAGATCAACGGCGACCCTGCGCATGACCTCGACCGGCTGCGTCGCATCGCCGCCGTCCTCTGGGAAGAATGCGGCGATGACTTCGCGTTCACGCTCGACGGCAACGAGCAGTTCAAGTCCTTCGCCGGCTTTCGCATATTCTGGGAAACACTTCGCGCGGACGATTCGCTCAAGGCGTTCCTTGCGAAGCTGCTGTTCGTCGAGCAGCCACTCCATCGGCAGGTCGCACTTGCACCCGCGGTCGCCGCGGAACTGGCCGCCTGGCCGGACCGCCCGCCGCTCATTATTGACGAGTCTGATGGCGAACTGGACAGCCTGCCCGCCGCGCTGGCACTCGGCTACGACGGTGCCAGCCACAAAAACTGCAAGGGCGTCATCAAGGGCATCGCGAACCGCTGCCTGCTCGCGCAGCGGCAAACGCAGTCACCCGCGCGCCCCCTGCTCATGAGCGGCGAGGATCTGTGCAACGTCGGCCCGGTCGCGCTCCCGCAGGACCTTGCCGTGTGCGGCGTGCTGGGCTTGAAGAGCGTTGAACGCAACGGCCACCACTACAATCCCGGGCTCTCCCAGTTCCCACGCGCCGTGCAGGAGGATGTCCTCCGCACCCATTTTGATCTCTACCAGCCCAGCCCCGCCGGCTGGCCGACGCTCGCGATTCAGAACGGCCGCGTGTCGCTTGGCTCGGTAAACGAAGCCGCATTTGGCGTGAAGTTCCTGCTGAACCCAAGCCAGTTCATCCCGGCCGACGAGTGGGAGTGGGAGTAAAGCATGAGGAGCAGGCTTAAGATTAGGATTACGAGCAGGAACCGAAACCGTCGGTTCCCTCCTGGTCCTACTCCTGATCCTAATCCTACTCCCGCCCTGCATTAACCATGCGTCCGCACCACCGCACCACGGCCATTGTCTTCGCGCTCGTCGCGGTGGTGTTCGGCGTCTTCTTCCGCACGCTGGAGTCAGGCTTCCTGCGCTGGGACGACGACATCAACGTCTTCGAAAACCCGCACGTGCAGGGGCTGACAGCGGAAAACCTCCGCTGGATGTTCACCGATTTTGAGCAGGCCATCCGCTACAAGCCGCTCTCGTGGCTGGCGTGGGCGCTGGTGCATGAAGTCTTCGGCCTGAACCCCTTCGGTTACCACCTCGCGAACGTGCTGCTCCACT
This sequence comes from uncultured Klebsiella sp., assembly GCA_964591495.1. Lineage (GTDB taxonomy): Bacteria > Verrucomicrobiota > Verrucomicrobiia > Limisphaerales > SXTU01 > SXTU01. The sequence goes on along the minus strand of CAZQEW010000045.1, from coordinate 22,120 downwards.
GCACGAACACGGTGCTGGTGTTCCTGCTCATCCGACGGCTTCTCGAATGGGGAACGCGGAATGGCGAACGCGTGACGGAAGACAACGCGAGGGCGGACATCTGCGCCGCGCTCGGGGCCCTGCTCTGGGCCGTGCATCCGCTGCGGGTCGAACCCGTTGCATGGGTTACGGGGCTGCCCTACGGACTGGCGCTTTTCTTTGCGCTGGTGGCGACGCTGCTCTACCTGCGTGCCAATGCGCCGGCCGCAGACGCCGCCACCCGCCGCCGTGACTACTGGCTGTCGGTCACCGCGTTCGCGCTGGCAGTGTTCTCGTATCCCATCGTCCTTGGCTTCGTCGCGGCATTGGTGGCGTTGGATTTTTTCCCGCTGCGGCGCCTGGGCGTGGCGAATATGAGCCTGACTTCCGTGGTCCGGGACAAGCTGCCGTTCCTCGCCCTGTCGTTGCTCCTTGTGGCCGGCACGGTCTATGGCCGTTTTCATGTCACCGGCTCATGGGACAAGCCCGTGACACTCGACAACTTCCCGCCATTCGCACGTGCCATGCAGGCGTTCTTCCTGTGGGCCTATTACGCTTGGAAGCCGCTGCTCCCGCTCGACCTCTGCCCGGTCTATCCGGTGTTGATGGAGAGCAAGTTCAACGAGCCCATCTTCCTCCTCAGCGCACTTGGCCTGCTGGGCGTGAGCGGGTGGTTGTGGGGGAAGCGGAACGCGTGGCCCGCCGCCTTTGCGCTATGGCTCGCTCACCTGGGCCTGCTCGTGCCGATGCTCGGCCTCACCGAACGCCCGCACTATCCACACGACCGCTACGCCATCATCAACGGCGTGCTGTGGGCGATCGCAGGGGCGGCGGTTCTGTGCAAGCTGGCGCGGTCGCGCCTCAAGCCCGCGCCCGCGCCCGTGCTGGCTGGCGGCGTGGCAGTGGCGGCCTTGTTCGCCGCGATGAGCTGGCGGCAGACCGCCGTCTGGCACAGTGACCTCCCCTTCTTCACGGACATGGCGGCGAAACTCCGCAGCCCGCACTACCGCAGCCAGGCCTTGCTAAAACTTGGCAACGCGCACGCCGACGCGGAGGACGACGCCCGCGCGATCGCCGCTTACCACGAAGCTTTGCAGCTCAGCCCTGCCTCCGCCACGTTCCACCTCTACTTCAATCTGGGCAACGCGCTTGCCCGCCAAGGCCAATGGGCCGAGGCAGTGCCCGCATTTGAGGCTGCCTTGCGGCTCAAACCGGACCATGCCAGTGCACACAGGGCCATGGGCCACGCGCTCGCTTCCTTAAAGAACCTTCCCCGGGCCCTCGATCATCTGAACCGTGCCGTTCAGCTGGCCCCAAATAACGCCGCCGCGCACGCCCAACTCGCCGAAGTGTTAGAACAGTTAGGCAGGTCAGATCAGGCCCGTTTCCATATGGCAGAGGCCGAACGGTTGAAGACACTCGCCCGGCCGCAATAGCGGGGGAGCAGCTGGCGACCGCAGCCGGGCAGCTACTCGCCCAGGAGATGCACCACCAACTCGCGGCGATGGCCGGCGGTGCGGTGTTCCCACACGTAGATGCCCTGCCATGTGCCAAGCACGAGTGCGCCGTGTGCTATGGGGATGCTGAGATTAACCGTCGTCAAAGCAGTCCGGATGTGGGCCGGCATGTCGTCGTCGCCCTCGCTGGTGTGCCGGAAAAGGGGATCGCCATCGGGTGCGAGGCGGGCGAAGAAGCGCTCCAGATCGCGACGCACTTCGGGGTCGGCGTTTTCCTGGATGAGCAGCGAGGCGGAGGTGTGGCGCAGATGCAGCGTGGCTAGGCCGGTTTGCAAACCAGTCTGCCGCACATGAGAGGCCACTTCCGAAGTGATGTCCGTAAAACCCCGGCCACGCGTGGAAATGACGAGCTCGTGGACGCTTTGACGGAGCATGGCTAAAGGCCGGTCCGGACGGACGCTGGCCCGTTAGTTACGGGCGAGGAGCCTCTCCAGCTCGTCGCTCTTGGGATGGCCGACAGTGACGGCCTTTTGATAGTGCCAGCGGGCCAGCTCGCGGGTAGGCGGCTGCTGGGTGGCGTAGTAAACGGCCAAGTTGTAGTGGGCCACAGCGTAGCCGGGTGCCAATTGGATGGCCTTGCGGAACGCGGCTTCGGCAGGCTCACGCTGACCACGCTGGGCAAGCGCCAAGCCGAGGTAGTTCTGGGTCTGTGCATTATCCGGATCCAAGGTGGCCGCACGGCTGAGTGCATCGAAGGCTTCGTCAGGCTTCTGCTGCCGGAACTTCAGCAGCCCCATGAGCGAGAGGGAAAAAGCATCCTCAGCATCAAGTGCCAAGGCGCGCCGCAGGTGGCTTTCGGCGGCATCCAGCTTGTTCAGCTCCATCTGGGTGGCCCCCAGGTTGGCCAGCGTGTAAACATTGTCTGGCGCAAGGGTTAGCGCCTCGAGGTATTTCTTCTCCGCATCATCGAAGCGTTGGGCGGCGTAGGCCCGCTGCGCTTCGAGGGTCACGTTGGCGGGACCGGGCGGCAGGTCGGCAGAGGGTCTCTTTGCCGACTTGGCGACCGGTGCGGGGGACGCGACCGGAGCGGAGGAGCCTTTCAGCAAGGCCAGCTCCTCCGCGGCATAGGGTGTTTTGCGTGCCTCCAGTGCCGCCACCCGGGCGCGGGCGGAGATAAGCTCCTTTTCAAGGGATTCCGTGGCGGTGCTGGACACCTTTTTCTTGTCGTTCAATTGCTTCTGCAGTTCGTTGAGCTGCTTCTGCAGGTCTTCGCGCTCTTTCTCCAATTGGCGCAGCTTGACGTTGTTTGCGGTGCCCTTTTGCACCTGGGATTCGAGGGCTTTGACGGACGCTTCCAAATCGCGGTTGCGCTTCTCCAGCGCCTTGAACTGGTCGGTGGTGATGCCAGCGGCGTTGTTGGGATCGGTAAGGATCGCCTCCATTTTCTTGTTCGCCTTGGCCAGGTCCGCGGCGCGGTCCTGCTGCGTCTTCAGTTCGGCCTTGGCGGCGGCCAGTTGTCGGGCCAATTCCTCTGACTTGTCACCCGCGGCGGCCCGCTTGGTGAGTTCCTCCACCTTGGATTTCAGCGCGGAAACTTCCTTTTTGAGGACTGGCACCTCGGCCTTGTCCGCGAGCACGGACACCCGCTTCTGCAAATCGTCCCGTTCTTTGCTAAGGGCGGCCAGCCGCTTGGTGGCATCTTCCAGTTCAATCTGCTTCAAATCGGCCACCTTCTGGAGGTCGCGGGCCCGCTGCTGTGCCTTGGCCATCTCGGCGGGGTCCACATCCTTCGGCCGGGCGGCTAGTGCCTCGCGCAGTTTTTGCTGGGCACCAGAAGCCTCGGCTCGGGCCTTCACCAATTCATTGTTCAGTTCCCGAATCTGCCGGTCCATGCCGGTAAGCTTCGTGGCGTCGGGATCATCGGCCAGTTGCACGGCCGGCACCAAGGGCTTGGGCGCGGTGGTTCCGGGAAACTGCTTGTTCAGGCGCTGGACGACGTCATCCAGGTATTTCAAACGGAAATCCACCAGCTTCGGCTCCCAAGTCTTGTAGGCCGACTGGAGCTTCTTGAGGTCTTCCTGGGCTGCCAGGTATTTCTCCAGGGCCTGCTTTCCCTGGCCCGCCCGGGTCAAGTCATCGGCCTGGAGAATGGTGTTAAAAACCTTGACGTAGAGCTCATCCGCCGCCGCCGCCGCCTCAGCGCTGGGACTAGCCAGCACCAGGCACGCCAAGCATAGGAGCAAAGAAACGTGCTTCATGATCCGGACATTAGAAAGATGCCGCCGGTCTTGGCAATCCGATTTGCGCCGGGCAGGGGCACACCATGCCACCGGCTTTTCCTCAGCAGGCGCCAGCGGATCTTCGCGGGAGCATGGGTCGACCTTTCCCGTCGAACGCTCCATGTGCGCCACAACCTTCCGCCCCGCTCCGTGTTTCACCCGATGACGCCCCAGTCCACCAATCGTTACGCTGCCGCCAATCTCCCATGAGCGCCCGACTTCCCGCCGTTTCCGCCGGACACTCCCTCGACAAGTGTTTGCCATCCGCCAGCGAGCGCCCCGCCCACAACGCTCGATTCCAAACCCAAAAGCCCCCCATGAAAGCCCCGCCCCTCCGCCCCTCCCCCTTCCTGCTCCTAATCCTGATCTTAATCCTGCTCCGCCTCCCCTCTGCCCACGCCCAGCTCCTCCTCAACGTGGATTTCGGCGTCGGCATCAGCAGCCCGAAGACCGGACTCGCGGCGACGGGCCTCGGGACGAATGACTTCTGGAATGTTTACAGCCACTACAGCCCGCGCCATTTGCCCGGGAAGCCATATCAAACCAACGGCTTCCTCGACAAACTCAAGCTCTCCGACCGCACGGAAACCGCCGTCAGCCTCGGCGTCACCAACGCCCCCGGCACGTGGGGCAACTCCTCCGGCGACGCGATGTTCGACCACTTCATCTTCCCCCACAACGGCTCGAACATCTCGCTCACCCTACGCGGCCTCGAACCCGGCAGCTACCAGTTCTACCTCTACGGCCACGCCGACGCCGACTCCGGCCCGGAGCAGAATTCCCTCTTCCAACTCCACTCCGGCACGAATGTCCTCGGCCCACTCGGTCCTGGCTCGGCGCCCGGCTGGAAGGTTTCGCAAGGTTGGCAGGAAGGCCGGCAGTTCATCGTGTTCCGCGACGTGCCGGTGCTCGCGGGTGAACCCGTCGTCATCACGGTCCTGCCCGGGCCCGCCGGCGTCGCGGTGCTGAACGGCCTGCAAATCCTCTCGCGCGGCACGAGTCCGCCGAAAATCTTCGCCCAGCCCTCGCCCGCCGCGCCCGCCACTTACACCAACCTCATCGTCCGCGAGGTGCGCTACGACGGCAAAGTCACCGACACGGAGGCGCGCTTCACGGCCACAGTGGAGGTCGAGTCGCTTACAACCAATGAAGTCAGCGCGATTCTCTTCGAGGGCGACATCGCGGTCTTCGCGCCGGACTTGCCGGCGGGTGTGCGGCTCACCCGTGCCGGCGATTTGCAATCTCCGTCTGTGGTGAACGACAGCTCCGGACGGCGGTTGCAAACCGTCGGCACACGCGCGGGTTCCTATCGCCTCCACTGCGCCAAGCCCGGCGTCCACACGCTCAAGCTCGAGGTCATCGCCCGCATCACCAAGGCCGAGCCGTGGAACAACATCGCCTTCACCGGCCCGCCCGCCGCGACCGCCAGCCTCAAGGCCGAGGGCAACACCGGCGTTGAAGTCGAACTCCTCAGCGGCGCGCTCATCGAAGATGGCCCGGCGAAGGCCAGTTCCTCCATTGCTGGTGTGGTCGGCGCGGACCGCGTCGTCTCGCTGCGCTGGCAGAGCAAGACCACGGAGATTGCGCGCAAGTCCCTCATCACCGTGGACACCGCCGCCGCCGCGCAGGTTTCGCCCACCGTCATCAAGTTCACCACCGCGCTGCGCTACGAGCTGCTCCAAGCCAGCGTCGCGCGCCTCACGGTCGGCCTGCCGCCGGGCCACACGCTCACGCGCGTGCAGGGCGACGGCATCCGCGACTGGAACGTCTCCAAAACCGCCACCGCCGCCCGAATCCCCCCCGGCTGGCAGTTGCTCACGGTGGATTTCGCCAAGCCGGTGGAAAAGACCTACGCCCTCACGCTCTTCACCGAGCAGCCCGTCGAGTCCACGCCGCTGGCTGTCACGCTCGCCGCGCCACAGCCGCTCGACATCGAGCGCGAGTCCGGCACGTTCACCGTCGGGGCGGATGACACGGTGGTCGAGGTGGACGGCGCGCCCGGCCTGCGCCAGGTCAACGCCAGCACCGGCACGCTCTTCGCGTGGCGCTTCAACGCCCGGCCCTTCAGCGTCGCCGCGCGGCTCAAGCGCATCGAGCCAGCGCTGGAAACGGCCGCGCGCCTCACCGCCCGGTTGGAAGAATCGCGGCTCGTCGTGAGCCACGCCATCAATCTCAGCGTGCTCAAGGCCGGCATCTACGCCGCCGAGTTCAGCTACCCGACCAACTTCAACGT
>CAZQEW010000045.1:0-16033 GCA_964591495.1 uncultured Klebsiella sp. | reverse complement strand
TGCTCAAGGCCGGCATCTACGCCGCCGAGTTCAGCTACCCGACCAACTTCAACGTGACCGACGTGCGCGGCGCGAACGTCGAGGATTGGCAGGCCACCGCCGGCAAGCTGAAGGTCAACTACACCCAGCGCGTGCTCGGCACGCACCGCCTCGACCTCGTGCTGGAGCAGGCGTTCAAAACGACAAATGCCCTACCCGTCGTGGCGTCAAGCAACGCGCCACTGAACTTCATCCGCGGCTTTCCGAGCTGGACGTGGAATCAAAGCACGAACCTTCCACTGAAGGTCACAATTTCACCGGTGCGACTAACCGGTGCGACGAAGGAGACCGCCTTCATCGGCGCGGCGGCAGCGGCGGGCATTCAGCTCAAGACTGCCGAACTAGCCAATGCGCGGGAGATTCCAGTAACCCAGCTCGCACAACGCACCGGAGACGAGGCTCTCGGCTTCACCGCTGACGCCCCTGACTGGCGGCTCGCCCTCGCCACCGAGCGCCTGCCCGCGCGCGTCGTGGCCGAAGTGTTCAACCTCGTCACCGTGGGCGACGGCCTGGTGGGTGGCAGCGCGACCATCCGATTCGGCATACTAAACCAAGGCGTGCAGGAATTCATGGTGACCATCCCTGACCATTGGAAAAACGTCGAGTTCACGGGGCCGAACATTCGCCGTAAGGAAAAATTAGACCTGATTCGCGTTAGCAGAACTGCCGGCGGAGCCGTGACGACTAACAAACCAACTGCAAGTTGGCTCATCTCCCTCCAAGACAAAGCCTGGGGCGGCTACACGCTCGTCGTCACCTACGACTACCAGTTCGACCCGAAGAAGGCCGCGCTCGACTTCGCGGGCGCGCACTGCGACGGCGTCGAGCGCGAGACCGGTTCACTCGCCGTGACCGCCGCCGCGAACCTGAAACTCCAGCCCAAGCCCGCCGCCGAGCCGTTGCGCGCCATTGACCCGAGCGAGCTGGCCGAGACCGACCGCGCGCTCTGCACGCGGCCCGTGCTGCTGGCGTGGCGCTACACCGGCGGGGACTTCGCGCTCATGGCGGACGCCGCGCGCTTCGACGAGGAGCGCGTGCTCGACGCCGTGGCGGACCGCACGCAGCTCACGAGCGTCGTGACCGAGGCGGGCGAGATGCTCACGCAGGCCAGCTTCATGGTGAAGAACAACGAGAAGCAGTTCCAGAAGTTCAAGCTCCCGCCGGGCGCGAACTTCTGGGGCTGCTACGTGAACAACGAGCCGAGCAAGGCCGAGCGCGACGGCGAATGGCTGGTCGTGCCGCTGCCGCGCGGCGCGAACCGCGACGAGGCCTTCGCCCTGGACATCGTGTATGCCCAGAAACTCGCCGCGCTGGACCGGTGGCTGCCGCAGCACGTGGCCCTCCTCGCTCCGGCCACCGACGTGCCCAACACCTACGCCGAGTGGCAGCTCTTTGTCCCCGCCACCAAGCGCGTCTCCAGCTTCGGCGGCACCATGACTGTGGCGCGCGGCACCGTGTATGGCCTGCGCGAGGCGTGGGAGCGCGCGCTGAACTATTTCGAGAACTTCGGCAACGACTGGCTGATGGCGTTGCTGGTGATGGTCGTGCTCTACGGCATCGCCCGGCAGGTGAAGCAGAACGGCGCAAAGGGTTTGGCCAGCGTGGCCGTCGTGGCGGTCATCCTCGTCATCGTGGGCGGAATGCTCCTGCCCTCGCTTTCCAAGGCCAAGGCCAAGTCCGCCCGCATCAAGTCGGTCAACAACCTCAAACAAATCGGCCTCGCGGCGAAGGTCTTTGCCAACGACAACGCGGACCGCTTCCCCGACAGCTTCGAGGAGATGGCGAACGAACTTGGTTCGGACAAGATTCTCACCGACCCACAAAGCGGTGAACCCTACATCTGGGTCGGCGCAGGCAAGCCTAACCATCCAAACGCAGTCCTGGCCTACTCGCCAGTGGACATCAATGGACGTGATGTGGTGCTGGCTGACGGGAGTGTTCAACAGATGAGCAGTCAGGCCTTCGCCGAGGCAATGCAGCGCGATGCGCAAATCGTTGCGCAATCCGCTGTGCGCCGCGCGCAGGGTGTCGGCATGGCACGGGATTCACAGGCATCGCCACGCCGGCCAATGGAAGCGGCCATCGCTGCGAAGCCAGCGTCTCGTGGGGCTGAGCCGGAGCGGTTGGCTGCTGTGGACAAGAAACTGGCCCATCGCGAAAAGTCCGAATCACTCACTCGCGAAGATAGCCTTCGGAAGCTGGACCGGTTCGGCGTGGAGGCTGAGGCAAAGTTGGGAGCAAGTGGGAAAGCGGCAGATGATAGGAAGGCGACTGCCGACTGGGCATTCAGCGCGACTGCGCCGGGGGCCGCCTCCGGGCCAGTGCCACTCAATTCACCACCTGCGCCGGTGGCGGCAACGTCCATGCCCACGCGCGCAATACAGATGGTGGACCCACAAGGAACTCCCCTCGCGCTCGGTGGTGCGGTCAATTCGTTAGATTTCACCAGCCCCACGGACGGAGCCGCAGCACGAGGCAGCTTCCAACTTGGCACGCTCGCTGTCGGCGGCATGGGCGGGGGCGGCGGGGGCGGAGCACCGGGCGGCTACGCCAACGCCACTGGCGAGGCCGCGCAGACAGCGGCGGGGATGCGGTCCATCCGCATTGACATCCCGCGCAGCGGGCAGGCGTTCACCTTCACCAAGGTGCTCAACCTCCGGTCCGAGCCGCTGGGCATTGAGCTGGCGCTGATGCCGCTGGGGAAATTCCGCGCGGCGCAGTCGGCCGGGCAGCTCGCACTGTTCGTCGGCGGGCTGCTCTGGGCGCTCCTCTGCTGGCGCAGCGCGGAACGCAGCAGCTTCGGCATCACGCTGGGCCTCGCGCTGGCGCTGGCGGGCGTGGTGTGGCTGGGGCTGTCGGCGCGCACGCTGCATTGGGTGCTGATTGGCACGGTGCCGATCGTGGGCGTGGCGGTGCTCGCGTGGCTGGCGTGGCGGTGCTGGCCGAAGCAATCGGCGATTGGCGATTCCCCATTGGCGATTGCTTCCACTCCGGCCCCCTCGGCTCCGGCCGCGCCTGCGACTTCCCCTAATTCCAATTCGCCGAACCCCGGTGGTTCCGTGCCGCCGGCCGCCGCCGCCATCTTGATTCTGCTCGGCTCCCTGCTCGCGCCAACGGCGTCTGGCCAGGGCCAATCGCCAATCGCCGATCGCCAATCCGCGATTACCCTTCAGTCCGCCCACTACACCGGCACGCTCCGCGAGAAGTCCGCCGAGTTCACCGCGACGCTCGCGCTCACTAGCACGGGCACGAACCAGACCTTCACGCTCTTCGGCGGCGATGTGGCCATCCAGAGCTTCACCGCAAAATCCGGCGAGGCGCGGCTCGTGCGCGAGGGCGCGACGGCCCGCGTGTGGTTGCCCAAGGCCGGCGCGGTCACGGTCGAGCTGAAGCTGCTCGCGCGCCTCGAAGGCGATGTGACCAAGCGCCGCCTCGCCTTCGCCCTTCCGCCCGCGCTGGCCAGCCAGTTCACCGCCGTCATCGAGGAGGCCGACGCCGATGTCGAGTTCCCCACCGCCGTCGCCTTCAAGCGCACGCCCGCCGGCAAGCAGACGCGCGTAGAGGCCATCATCGGCTCGACCGACCGCGTGGACCTCGCGTGGACGCCGCGCCTCAAACGCATCGCCGAGATGGATGCCACCATCTTCGCGCAGACCGCGACGCTCGTGAGCGTGGGCGGCGGCGTGGTCAACTCGCGCGCGTTCGTGGACTACCAAATCGCACAGGGCGAACTGCGCCAGGCGAAGGTGCGTTTGCCCGCCGGGCAAAGGCTCCTGCGCGTCGAGGGCGAAGGCATCCGCACCTGGGAACTCATGACCGAGGCCGGCACGGAAGTTCTCTCCGTGGACCTGCTCAAGGGCGTGACCGCGAACTGGCGGCTGACCATCGAGACCGAGAAGTCGCTCGGCGCGTTGCCCGCGACGGTGAAGGTCGAGGTGCCCATCGTGCAGGATGTGCGGCGCGAGTCCGGCCTCGTGGCCGTGCGCGGCGCGGAGGAGACGAGCCTGTCGGTCGAGACGGCGACGGACTTGCAGCGCGTGGACCTCGCGGAGTTCAACCGCGCCAGCAAGGCGAACGCCACCGACCTCGTCAGCGCGTTCCGCTACCTGCGCAGCACGTTCGCGTTCGCGGTGAAGGCAGAGGCCGTGCAGCCGCAGATTGACGCGACGGTGATGCAGCGGCTGCGCGTGGGCGCGGAGGAACTGCGACTCGCGGCGGAGGTGACTTACAACGTGAAGAAGGCCGGCATCTTCCAGCTCCGTGCGCAGCTTCCGGCGGGCTGGCGGATTGAAACGGTCGGCGTGGTGGACGCCGCGTTGCGTGCCCGGGGCAGCGCGTTTGGCCTCGTGAACAACTGGACGGAGAAGACCGACGCCGGTGTGCGCGTGCTGGAAGTTCCCTTGCGCGAACGCACGCAGGGCGCGGTCTCGCTGCTGGTCATCCTCGTGCAGACCTTGAAGGAGCCGCCCAAGTCGCTCGCCGTGCCGGCGGTGCATCCGCTGAACGTGGACAAGCTGAATGGCTTCGTCGCCGTGAGCACCGAGGCGGGCTTGTCGGTGAAGACGGAAAGCTTCGACGCGTTGAGCGAGATTCCTGCGGCGACGATGCCGGTCGGTATCTACAAGGGACTCAGTGAGCAAGCGACCTTGGCCTTCAAGTTCCTCGCGACCGAGCCGAGCGCGACGGCGACTTGGCGGCTGGGCTTGGCGGCGGAGCAGCTTGAGTCGTGGGTGCGCGCCGAGGTGGTGAACCTCATCAGCGTGAGCGAGACGCTCGTGAGCGGGCGGGCGCTGGTGCGGCTGGACATCGCCAATGCGCCGGTGAAGGAGTTCCGGCTGAAGATTCCGTTGAGCGTGACGAACGTGGACATCACCGGCGGGAACATCCGGCGGCGCGACCAGACCGGCGAGGTGTGGCGCGTGGAGTTGCAGAACAAGCTGCGCGGCCAACACACGTTCATGGTGACGTGGGAGCAAGCCCGCGCCGCCAAGACCAACGCGCCCGTGGACGTGCCGGCGGTCGAGGCCGTGGGCGTCGAGCGAGAGACGGGTTCAGTGGCCATCCTCGCGAAGCCGCCGCTGCAAGTATCGGAGAAGTCGAAGAGCGGCGAGCTGCTCACCGTGGACCCGCGCGAACTGCCCGAGTGGGCGACGGCTTACGCCAGCGGCGCGAAGGGCGAGCAGGTTGTCCTCGCGTGGCGTTACTTGCGGCCCGGCTGGAAACTGGCGGTCACGCCGCAGCGCTTCGCCGAGGCGGCGGTCTTGCAGGCGCTGGTGGACAGCGCGCGGCTCACGACGGTCGTCGCGGACGACGGGCAGATGATGACGGAGGTGTCGCTCTCCGTGCGGAACACCGGCCGACAGTTCCTCGAAGTGGAGCTGCCGCCGGGCGCGATGGTTTGGAGCGCATTCGTCGCCGGCACGCCGGTGCGGCCCACGAAGCAGGGCGGCAAGCTGCTGCTGCCGTTGGAGCAGAACGCGCGCGACACCGCGATGGCCGTGGAGTTTACCTACGTGGCGGCGGACAAGTTCCCGAAGCGCAAAGGCAGCGTGGCCTTCGCGTCGCCCAAGCTCGACGTGCCGCTGAAGAACGCGCGCTGGGAGCTGCTACTGCCGCCGGACTACGAATACACGGACTTCGCCGGCACGATGGGCCGCGACCTCAGCGGCGCGCCGGTGGTGACGGTGAATTACTCGGCCATGGAATACTCACGGCAGGAAGCGCGCGTGAAGGAAGTGCGCGACAACGAGGCGAAGTCGAGCTTCGGGCGGCTGAGCGGGCTGCTCTCGTCCGGCAAGTTGAGCGACGCGAACAACGAGTTCTTCAACTACAAGCGGAACGTGAACAACCCGCAGGGCAATCGTGGCAACCAAGGCGGGCCGGTGGGCAAGGACATGGACGCGGATGACCTCCGGCAGTTGAAGGAAGTCGAGGTGCAACTCCGCCGGTCGCAGGCGAGCAACCTAGTGCAGGCGCAGCAGGCTTACACGCTGGACAACGCGACCAGGCTCGGTCTGAACGTGGAAGCAACTTGGATTGGCAACCTCGAAGCCAAAGGCGCACAAGTGCAGGTCAACCAGCAGGCGTTGCGCTACGACACGGAGGCCGCCGAGCAGCAGTTGGTGAAGCTCCAGAAGGCGCAGGAAGTGACCGTGACGACCGTGCAGCCGCTGCGGGTGAACCTGCCGTTGCGCGGTCAGCGCCACGTCTTCACCCAAGTCCTCCAGACCGAGGTCAACAAGCCCATGACCGTGGAGTTCGCCGCGCGCAATTTAAAGGCCGGCGGTTGGGTGAAACCCATCGCGCTGACCGCCGCCGCGTTCCTCGCGCTGTGGGTGGCGGTGGCCGTCTTCGCGGAGCGGCGGCGGGCTTAAAAAAGCTCATTCCGGCCGGATACTGGCGATGCCCGAAGCGGCGGGCAGTCCGAGGGCGGACGTGTCGGCAACTTGGGCGACGGTGGCGAGCAGGACGGCAGTTTCCAGCCGAAATCCTCCAAACCGGAAGCTTGAACGATTAGTCCCTGACCAGCGTGCCGACTTTTTCGCCCATGACCACGCGCTTGATGTTGTGGGGCTTGAAGAGATCGAAGACGATGATGGGCATGGCGTTGTCCATGCAGAGCGCGAAGGCGGCGGCGTCCATCACCTTGAGCTGCTTGGTGAGCGCTTCCCGGTAGCTGATCTGCGTATAGCGTTTGGCGGCGGGATTCTTCTTCGGGTCGCTGTCGTAAATGCCGTCGACCTTGGTTGCCTTGAGGATGGCATCGGCACCCATCTCGTTGGCGCGCAGTGCGGCGGCGGTGTCAGTCGAGAAATAGGGGTTGCCGGTGCCACCGGCGAAGATGACGACGCGGCCTTTTTCCAGGTGGCGGACGGCGCGTCGGCGGATGAACGGCTCGGCGACCTGGGTCATGCTGATGGCACTCTGGACGCGGGTGGGCACGTTTTGCTTCTCCAGCGCATCCTGCAGGGCCAGGGCGTTGATGACGGTGGCGAGCATGCCCATGTAATCGCCGGTCGCGCGTTCGATGCCGCGTTCGCTGCCGGAAAGGCCGCGGAAGATGTTGCCGCCGCCGACAACGATGACGAGCTGCACACCAAGGGCGTGGATCTCGGCGATCTGTTGGGCCATGTCGAGCACGACCTCGGGCGAGATGCCAGCACCAGCCTCACCGCCGAGCGCCTCGCCGCTGAGTTTGAGGAGGACGCGTTTGAACTTGGGCTTGGGAGTGGCGCGGTTAGGCATGAGTCAGGGAAAGAAGTTGTTCAGGACGACCAACGCGCCGCCATGGACGGGTGGGGGAAGTGCCGGGCGAGGTCAACATCGTTAAGTCCTTGTAACAACGGGCCGGCGCAGCGTCAAACCAAAGGCCGGCCCTGCGCGCGCCGCCAGAGCTCGAAGTGGTAAAGCGCGACGACGACGAGCGCATGCTGGATTTTTCCCGAAGCCACGAGCGCAGGCAGTTCCCGCACGGGCACCAGGTGCGTGCGGATGTCCTCGCAGTGATCGAACTCGACCGGATGGGTGAGCCGGCACTGCTCGACCAGCAGCGTGTGGCAGACGTTGGACATGATGGCCGGGTTGGGGAAGATGCGGCCGATGAGCTCCGCCCGGGCACCGGTGTAGCCGGTTTCCTCGCGGAGTTCGCGCTGGCCGCCTTCCAACGGGGAGGCGTCAGCCGCGTCCATGACCCCGCCGGGGATCTCCAGTTCGATCGTGTCCGAACCGTGCCGGTATTGCTCGACCATGACCAGGTGATCGTCTGGCGTGACCGCGATGACGTTCACCCAGCTGCGGGTGTCGAGGACGAAGAAGTCGTGTTCCCGTCCGGTGCGCGGGGAGCGCTTGACGTCGGAGCGGACGGTGAAGATCCGGAAATCGCCCAACTGACGGGTGCTCAGGACAGGCCACTTCTCAATCATGGGCGAAGCTTCCGGGCCGCCGGTCGAAATGGGAAGGGATTTTGCGGCTGTCTCGGCCGGGCAAACGGCGCGGTGAGACGCGACAATTGAATACTGCTTCTCTCGGCCCAGGCTTTGCGGCAAGGTTTTCGTCGACACAGTGGCGATCGAAGCACTCACACTGATCTGGCGGCCCGCGTTGGAAATCCTCATCCTCGCGGTGGGGATCTACTACGCCGCCAACTTCCTCCGGGGCACGCGGGGTGCGCCCGTGGTTACGGGCCTGGTGGTGCTGTTTGTCGCGATGAGCTTCATCGCCACGGTGCTGGAGCTCACGGTGTTGAAGTGGCTGCTGGGCACCTTCTCCGCGTTCAGCGCGGTGGCCGTGCTGGTCATCTTCCAGCCGGAGCTGCGCCGCCTGCTCGCGGAGCTGGGCAACCAGTCCCTGCTGCTCTCCGCGCGCGAGCAGCGGGAGGACGTGGAGGTCATCATCGAAACCGTCGAGCGCCTGGCGGATGTGCGCATCGGCGCGATCATGGCCATTGAGCAGCGCATCAACCTCGCCGAGGCCGTCGAATCCGGCGTGGTGGTGGATTGCGAAGCCACCCCCGAGATGCTCGAGACGATCTTCTTTCCCAACAACGCCATTCACGACGGTGGGGTGATCCTCAAGAACGGCCGCATCCTCCGTGCCGCCTGCATTTTTCCGCTCACGCAGCGGCAGGATTTGCACAAGTCCCTCGGGACCCGGCACCGCGCGGCCATCGGGCTGACCGAGGAGACGGACGCGGTGGTGGTCGTCGTCTCCGAGGAGACGGGGGCGATTTCCTACGCCTATCGCGGGGAGCTCAAACGCGGGGTGACGGCCGAGGAACTGCGCGCCTTCCTCACCTCCATCTTCGTCCGGCGGGTCCGCGCCCGGAGCTGGGTAGACAACCTCCGCCTCTGGATCGCCCGGAACATTTCGACGAGCGGGGCCCCCAAGCCGGCCGCCCCGGAAGCCCCCCCACCCAAACCCGCCGCGCCGGCTGCAGTTCCCAAGAAAGCCGAGGCCAAGTAAATGTCCGCCCGCGAAGCCATCCTCCAGAACTTCTGGCTCAAGCTCTTCTCGCTCGTGCTGGCGACGATGATCTGGTTTGCGATTGCTGGCGCGAAGCTCAACCTCCGCCCCGACCAGTCTGGATTGGGCACCTTGACGCGCAAGATCGATTCCGTGCCCATCACCGTGATGCAGTCCGCCAGTGACTTCCGGGCTTTCCGGGTGGACCCCAGCCACATAGATGTCACCGTGCGCGGGCCCATCGCGGAGGTTCAAGCCTTGACCCGCAGGCAGCTCGAAGTTTTCATCAACCTGTCCGACGTGAATGACAGTGTTGGCCTGACCAAAAAAATCCTCGTCCACACACCTGCCGGCATCACCTTGGTGCAGGTATCCCACACCGAGGCCCGCATAGCGCCGGCAAACTCCGACTGAACGCCCGATCCTCACCCATGAGCAACGCACCCAAGAAAATCTTCGGCACGGACGGCGTCCGTGGCACCGCGAACATCGAGCCAGTAACAGCCGAAACCGCCCTCAAACTCGGCCGCGCCGCCGCGCATGTCTTCAAGAACCTCGAAAGCCAGTCCCGCTCGCGCGGCAAGCACCGCATCGTCATCGGCAAGGACACCCGGCTCTCCGGCTACATGCTGGAGAACGCCCTGAGCTCCGGCATCCTGAGCATGGGCGTGGACGTGCTCTTCATCGGGCCGCTGCCCACTCCCGGCGTCGCCTACGCCACCCGCTCGCTGCGGTGCGACGCCGGCATCGTCATCACCGCCTCGCACAACCCTTACGATGACAACGGCATCAAGTTCTTCGGTGCGGACGGCTTCAAGCTGCCGGACCCCATCGAGGCCCAGATCGAAAGCCTCGTCTTCAGCGGCAACATTGAAAGCGTCCGGCCGTCCGCGACCGAGATCGGCAAGGCCGTCCGCATCGACGACGCCCTGGGCCGCTACATCGAGTATGCCAAGGCCAGCTTCCCCAAGGGCCTGACCCTGGACGGCATGCGCATCGTCGTGGACTGCGCCAACGGCGCTTCCTACAAGGCCACCCCCAGCGTTCTGCGCGAGCTGGGCGCGGAAATCTTCGTCTCCGGCAACTCGCCTGACGGCACGAACATCAACAAGGAGTGCGGCTCCATGCACCCGCAAAACTTGTGCGCCAAAGTCCGGGAATACCGCGCCGACCTTGGCATTGCGCACGATGGGGACGCCGACCGGGTTCTCCTGAGCGACGAGACGGGCATCCTGCTCGACGGCGACGACATCATGGCCATCGCCGCCCTGGACATGCTCGCCCAGGGCACGCTGGCGGAGAAGACGCTCGTCTCCACGGTCATGAGCAACGCGGGCCTTGGCGCAGCGGTGCAGGCCGCCGGTGGCAAAATCGTTTACACGGCCGTCGGCGACAAGAACGTGATCGATGAGATGCTCAAGTGCGGTTACAACTTCGGCGGGGAAGAAAGCGGCCATTTGATATTCCGCGACTACTCGACCACCGGCGACGGCCTCATCGCCGCCTTGCAGGTGCTGCGCATCATGAAGGCGCGGGGCGAAAACCTCTCCAAGCTCAAGCGCTGCTGGACGCGGTTCCCCAAGCAGGTCACCAACATCAAGGTCCGCGAGAAGCGGCCTTTCGAAGAGCTCGATGGCGTGCTCGCGCTGGTCAAGCAGGCCGAAGCCGAAGTTCAGCCCAGCGGTGGCCGAGTGCTGCTCCGCTATTCCGGCACCGAACCGAAGGCCCGCCTGCTCATCGAAGGCAAGGACATGGCGGCGCTGGACAGCTGGTCCCGGAAGATTGCCGACGCCATCAAGAAGCAGATCGGTGCGTGAGCGGACCCGGGGCTTGCCCCGGCCCGCTTGATCCTGGGCCTACTTTTTCTTGAGATACAGCTCCTCCGCGTTCCACGTCACCCGGTAGTTGCTCAGGACCGTGGGACGCACGTTGCCCAGATCCTTCCGGTAAGCGGCGAAGGACAGCGGCTGGATGGTGTAGATGAACGGCAGTTCGGTGGAGAGGATCATCTGCACCTCGTCGTAGAGTTGCTTGCGGTCTTCCGGCTTCAGGATCTTGAGCTGGTCGTTCATCAGCTTGTCCACGCGCGCTTCCCACGGCGTGGCGGGCTGCTTCTGCATGGGGAACCAGAAGTGCGTGAAACCGTCGCTCTTGAGCACGTTCAGGCTGGATGCCGGATCCGTGCCGCCGCCGGCCAGACCCAGCAGGATGCACTCGTAGTCGAAGCTGTCATCGATCTTGCTGACCAGCGCGTTGAAGTCGATCGGCTTGAAGTTGAGCTTCACGCCGAGCTTTTTGAGGTCAGACTGGATGAACACCGCGACCTTCTCGCGCGTGTTGTTGCCGACGTTCGTGTTCAGCTCGAACTCCACGAGGTTGCCCTGGGCATCTTCCAGCACGCCGTCGCCGTTGCGGTCCTCGATGCCGATTTCCTTCAGCAAGGCGCGGGCACGGGCGGGGTCGTAGGCGTATTCCGGGACCTTGGGGTTGTGCCAGCGCTTAAGGGCGGGCGAGTTGTAGCCATGGGCCAGCTCGGCGCGGCCGGCGTAGATGCTTTTGATGATGCTGGGCCGATCCACGGCGTGCTGCATCGCCTGGCGGAACTTGGGCTGGCTGAACCAGCGGAACTTTTTCGGGTCCACCAGCGGCTTGGCGGCGATGGTGGCAGCGTTGCCCGCGCCCAAGATGGTGACGGTCGCGCCGTCGAACTTCACCGTGACCGGCAGTGCCATGCCGTGCGCGAGGGTGACGGTCTTCTTCTGCTCGGGACCGCCGCCCAACTTGAGCGAGAGGTCCACCGCCCCCATGAAGACCCGGTGCGTGTCGGGCAGCTTCTGCAGCTTGCGCTTCTCGACGATCAGCTCGGCCTTGGGGGCGTCCACGGCGAACTGCAGCTGCGCGGCGGCGTTGGTGTTCAGGTTGAACCAGAAGAACGCGCGCTCCGGCCCCACGCCGAGCGACTCCAGCTTGAACTTGCCGGCATCCGCGCCGGCCTTGAAGCGGTCAAACTCATCGGGCCGCACGTTCTCATGGATGTCGCTCTCGCCCGCGAGGAACCGCAGGGACATCGCGCTCATGTCCGGCACCACGCTGTAGATGAGGTTGTCGAAGTAAGGGAGCTGCGTGCCGGCCTTGTCCTGCACGTGGTAAAGCGGATTGCGCTCCAGCAGCGTGAACTCGCCGGCCTTGTATTGCTTGAGCTTGTAGGGGCCGCTGCCCACGAGCTGGTCGGCCGGCGTGTTGATGCCGTAGGCGGACTCGAATTTCTTCTCCGCCACCGCCTGCGCGAGCTTGTGCTTCGGCAGGATGGGAACCCCGCCGAAGTATTCAAGGAACGGCGCGTAAATGTCCGGCGTGACCACGCGCACCGTGTGGTCATCCACCTTGGTCACCGTGAAAATCTTCCCGTCAATCGTGAACAGGTCGCGCGTGACGTTGATGATGTGCGGGTTGTAAATCACGTCGTTCCAGGTGAAGACCACGTCGTCCGCCGTCAGCGGTTGGCCGTCGCTCCACTTCACCCCCTTGCGCAGCTTGAACGTCCACGTCTTCTGATCCGGCTCGACCGCCCAAGCGTGCGCCAGCCCGGGCTTCACCTGCTCCGTCTGCCAGTCGAACTCCACCAGCGACAGGAACAGCAGCCGGATGATGTCGCGCGAAGAGGACTCGTTCTCCGTGATGGGGTTGAACGTCTTGGGATCACCGAACGTGGCGATGACCAGCCGCCCACCGCGCGTGCCCGGCTCGCAATCGGCGATCTGCGGCGGGTCGGCGAGCGGCTTGGCGGTGGCCGGAGCGCCGGGGGAACCGGTGCTGGAGCCGGACGCGGCGGGCGTTTCCGATTTCTTGCAGGCGGCCAGCAGGAGCGCCGCCCCGAGGGCGGAGGCGAGCGGGAGCGAAAGAGTTTTCATGCGTGTCGTGGCGGAAAGAATTTGCCCGGGCCGGGGCAAAGTCGAGGAAACAAGCTGCTTTGAAGCTTGGAGAGCACGCGGGCCGTCAATAGGCTTCACCTGCACATGGGCACGTTCCTGCTGAAACGGCTGCTGCACATGATTCCGATCCTGCTCGGGGTCTCGCTGCTCACGTTTCTGCTCATGTCGCTCACGCCGGGCGGCTATTTGCAGAGCCTCAAGCAGAACCCGCAGATCTCCCCCGAGACGGTCGAGCAGCTGCTCGCCAAGTTCCGCCTCGATCAGCCGTGGTATGTCCAATACCTGCACTGGCTCAAGAACGTGGCAACGGGCGACTTCGGCTATTCCATCCAATACAAGATCTCCGCCACGGACCTCATCACGGCGCGGCTGTGGAACACGTTCCTGCTGTCGTT
Source organism: uncultured Klebsiella sp. (assembly GCA_964591495.1). GTDB lineage: Bacteria > Verrucomicrobiota > Verrucomicrobiia > Limisphaerales > SXTU01 > SXTU01. The sequence continues at coordinate 2,706 of CAZQEW010000045.1, read as the reverse complement.
CTTCGCCACGGTGGTCGCGTGGTGCATCGCCGTGCCGCTGGGCATCTGGGCGGCGGTGAACAAGGATTCGCTCGTGGACCGGGCGTGCTCGCTGATCGCGTTCGTCGGGTTGTCCATTCCGGAAATCCTGCTGGCGCTGCTCGCGCTGATGTTCGCGGCGGCGACGGGTTGGTTTCCCATCGGCGGCGCGCAGGGCTCGCTCTACGACCTGATGTCGCCGACCGAGAAGTTCTGGAACCGCGCGCATCATCTCGTGCTGCCGGTGCTGGTGCTGGCCGCCAGCTCGCTCGCCGGCATCATGCGCCAGATGCGGTCCAACCTGCTCGACACGCTTCGCGCCGAATACGTCACCGCGGCCCGGGCGAAGGGCCTCTCCGAAGGCTGGGTCATCTACAAGCACGCGCTGCGCAACGCCATCAACCCGCTGCTCACCATCTTCGGTTACTCGTTGGCGGGGCTGCTCTCCGGCGCGTTCATCGTGGAGAACATCATGGCCTGGCCCGGCCTGGGCCGACTGACCATCGAGGCTTACACGGCGAAGGACTCCATGCTGGTGGTGGACTCGGTGGTGATGGCCACCGCGCTCCTCATCGCGGGCAACTTCATCGCGGACGTGATGCTGGCCTGGAGCGACCCGCGGATACGATTGAAGGAATGAGCGAGCCCGCCACCAACGCCCCGCTTTCGCCGCGCCAGCTGTTCTGGAAGCGCCTCCGCGCCCGGCGTTCGGCCGTGGCGGGCGGCGTGATCCTCGCGGGGCTTTACCTCGCGGCGGTGCTGGCGGGCTTCGTCGCGCCCTATCACTACGAGAGCGATGACCGCGACCGCTTCTTCCACCCGCCGATTCTCCCGAAGCTCGACGGCTTGCGGCTGGTCGTCCCGCGTTGGGAGCAGAAGGAAGGGCAGTTCAAATACGCGCCCATTCCCGGGGACACGAAGCCAATCCGCTTCTTCGTGCCAGGCGACAAATACAAGCTCTTCGCCCTGATCCCCTGCCAGACGCACCTGTTCGGCACCGGCGAGAAGAGCCACCCCATCTACCTCTTCGGCACGGACCAATACGGGCGCGATGTCTTCTCGCGCATCCTCTACGGCTCACAGATTTCCCTGAGCATTGGCCTCATCGGCATCACGCTGTCGTTCACGTTCGGGATGCTCAATGGCGGCATCTCCGGCTACTTTGGCGGGCGCATTGACACCGTCATCATGCGGGTCTGCGAACTGATCATGTCCGTGCCTTCGCTCTACCTCATCCTCGCGCTCCGCAACACCTTTCCCTCGAACATCTCCTCCACGCAGGCCTACGCCATGATTATTGCCATCCTCAGCTTCATCGGCTGGGCGAGCATGGCGCGCGTGGTGCGCGGCATGGCCTTGAGCCTGCGCGAACGGCAGTTCGTTCTTGCCGCGCGCGCCTTGGGTGCAACCCCGTGGCGCATCATCACGCGGCACATTCTCCCGAGCACGTTCAGCTACGTCATCGTGGCCGCGACACTGAGCGTGCCCTACTATATTCTCGGCGAAGTCGTCCTGAGCTACCTCGCCGTAGGCATCCAGGAGCCGCAGGCGAGCTGGGGCAATATGCTCACCGCCGCGCAGAACACCGAGCACCTCCGCAGCTATCCTTGGCTGCTCGCGCCCGGCGCGGCCATCTTCATCACCGTTCTGGCTTTCAACTTCCTTGGCGACGGCTTACGAGATGCGGCGGATACCAAGAGCACATGAATTGCGAATTCCTAATTGCGAATGTCGAACCTGTGCTCCGAGCGCGCGCGGCCTAGCATTCCCCATTCGAAATTCGCCACTCGCCATTCCCATGCTCCTCGACATCCGCAACCTCCAGCTCGAATTCGGCACCGGCCGCGACGCCGTGCGCGCCGTGGACGGCGTGTCCTTCACCATTGCCGAGGGCGAGACGCTCTGCCTCGTGGGCGAGAGCGGCTGCGGCAAGAGCGTTTCGGCCCTGTCCATCGCGCGCCTCGTGCCCACGCCGCCCGCCCGCTACGTCGGCGGCGAGATTCTCCTGAACGGCCGCGACGTGCTGAAGATGGACAAGACCGAACTGCGCTCCATCCGTGGCGGCGTGGTCAGCTACGTCTTCCAGGAGCCGAGCGCCTCGCTCAACCCCGTCTTCCGCGTCGGCAACCAGATCAAGGAATCGCTGAAACTCCATCGCCCGCAGTTCGCCACCGATGACGAGGTCATCCGCCTGCTGAAGCTCGTTGGTATTCCCGCGCCCGAATCGCGCCTCCGCGACTACCCGCACCAGATGTCCGGCGGCATGCAGCAGCGCGTGATGATTGCGATGGCGCTGGCCAGCGAGCCGAAGCTCCTCGTGGCCGACGAGCCGACCACCGCGCTGGACGTGACCATCCAGGCGCAAATCCTCGAGCTGCTCCGCGACCTCAAGGCCCGCCTGCGCATGAGCATCCTGCTCATCACGCACAACCTCGGCATCGTGGGCGACATCGCCGACCGCGTGGCCGTGATGTATGCCGGGCAAATTGTTGAGCTGTCTCCCGCGCGCGCCCTGCTCCAGCGCCCGCTGCACCCCTACACGCAGGCCTTGATGAACTCCGTGCCGCAACTCGGCCACGAACTGGAACGCCTCCAGGCCATCCCCGGCAACGTGCCCAACCTCGGCCAGTTCCCCAGCGGCTGCCGCTACCACCCGCGCTGCCCCAAGGCGCAAAGCGACTGCTCGCA
>CAZQEW010000044.1:0-28859 GCA_964591495.1 uncultured Klebsiella sp. | reverse complement strand
AGCATCACGCGCGTGCGCGGCGGCAGCGAGGCGATTTCGTCCACGATGTCCGTGTTCGTGCGCCGCGAGATGGGCTGGCCGCTGACGGGGCAGTGCGGCTGTCCGACGTGCGCGAAGAGCAGGCGCAGGTAATCGTAAATCTCCGTGGTCGTGGCGATGATGGAGCGCGGGTTAGAGCCGGAGCTGCGCTGCTCGATGGTGATGGTCGGCGACAGCCCTTCGAGGTAGTCCACGTCCGGCTTCTGGAGCTGGTCAAGGAACTGCCGCGCGTAGGCCGACAGGCTTTCGACATACTTGCGCTGGCCCTCGGCGTAAATGGTGTCGAATGCGAGCGAGGATTTCCCCGAGCCCGAAAGACCCGTCAGCACCACCAGCTTGCCGCGTGGAATGGCGAGCGTGACAGCCTTGAGATTGTGCTGCCGCGCGCCGCCAATGCGGATGAAGTCGGTTGCCATTGCCAGATTTCGCCTCGCGGGCGAGCGGGGATCTTAGGCTAGCCGCGGACGAATGCCCAGCGCGGACAGGGGAGGGGAGCATCTGGCGCGCTCCAGCCTTTCATCGCTCTGGCCGGGGCTTACACTGCGCGCGTGGCTGAGACTCTGAACGTCAACGAGATTTACCTGAGCCTGCAAGGTGAGAGCACCTTCGCGGGGCTGCCCTGCGTGTTCATCCGGCTCACTGCCTGCAACCTGCGCTGCTCTTATTGCGACACGGCGTATGCGTTTACGGAGGGTAGGCGGCGTTCACTGGATGAGATCATCGCGGAGGTGGAGCGGCTGGCGGGGCCGTATGAAATAGCCAATCGCCAATCGCCAATCGCCAGCAGCCAACCGCCGACCGCCGGCAGCCAACCTCAAGCCGCCGATAGCCTACGGCGAATGGCTAATCGCCTGCCGCTCGTGGAGTTGACCGGCGGGGAGCCGTTGTTGCAGGCCAACGCCCTGCCATTGATGCGGCGGCTGTGCGACGCGGGCTACACGGTTTTGGTCGAGACGAGTGGCGCATTGGACATTGCGCCGGTGGACCCACGCGTGCGGCGGATCATGGATCTGAAGTGTCCGAGCAGCGGTGAAGCCGCGCGCAACCGGTGGGAAAACCTGCCGCACCTCACGGCGACGGATGAGGTGAAGTTTGTCATCGGGACGGCGGAAGATTATGTCTGGGCCAAGGAGCAGCTTGCACGGCACCAGCTCTCGTCCCGATGCCCGGTGTTGTTCTCATGGGTCGCGCCGCTTCAACCGCACCAGCGTGACCCGGTCCTTAAACCGGTGCCGTCGGGCCAGACACCGATTACGCGACTGGAGCTGGTGGAGCGCATCATCGCGGACGCGCTGCCGGTGCGCTTCCAGTTGCAGATGCACAAGGTGATCTGGTCACCCGATCAACGGGGGGTTTAGCCCTCCGGCGGGGTGTCAGGGAGCAGCCGGTTGACGCGGTCAGCCCCGGATAACCACTACGGTTTCTGCTGAATCGCCTTTTGGAAGTCAGGATGAGCGCGGATGCCATTGAAACGGGCATCCGTGGTGGCCATCGCCTGAAGGTTGTTTGCGTTGGGCACCTTCTGAGCCAGCCGCGCGTTGCTGTGGAGGACCGCATTGCTAAGGGCTGCGATGGCCTCATTGGTGCGGGCTTGGAAGGTCAGCAGTGCGCCGAGGTCATACCACAGCTCGGGGCTGTTGGGGCTCAGCTTTAACAGGCGGTTGAGGGAATCAGCCATGCGGGGGGCGTTGCCCGCCAGTTGATAGGTCTGCAAGGCGGCTTGAAGCTGGTTGTTGTCGGCCTGCGGGTTGGAGAGAATGCTCTCCGCCATGGGCACCAGCCGGGTGACGGTAAGCTGCATCTTCGCCGGCTGGCCGAGCTGCTGGTAGGCCTGCGCCACCGGGACGAGCCCGACCGCGTCGTTCGAGGCTGTCTGCGCCATGAGGTCGAGCGTGCTGATCGCTCCGTTCGTGTTGCGGAGCTGGGCAAATGCGGACACCAGCTGCATGCCAAGCTGAAGGTTCGCGGGATTGGCCCGGAAGGAAGCCTCCAGCTGCGCGATCTGTCCCTGCGCCTGTGCCTGCGCGCCCTGCATCTGGCGAATGCCCATCAATTGGTCGATCAGGTCCTTGGCTGAGCGGTTGTTGGGGTCCAGCTTCTGAAACGTGCGTGCGACAAGAATCGCGTCATCAATGCGGCCCATGCTGATGAGCAGGTTCGTGTAACGGAACACGGCCTCGGGGCTGAACGGACAGAAGGCAAAGGCCTGGCGGAAGGCGAAGTCGCATTCCTTGATCATGCGCTGCTGCTCGGCGAGGTTGCCGCGCCGGCCCGCCTCGTTGATGCGCCAGAAGTAGACGCCGGCGATGGCGCTGCGGAGCTTGGAGAAGGCCTTCTGCGCGTCGTCGTCACGGACGAAGCGCGAGTCCGGCAGGACATCCTTGCCGTCTACCTTGAGGCCCTGGTAGTTGCGCTTCACGTAGACCTGCTCGGCCACGCGGCAGATGTTGGAAACGGAGGTGTCGTAGGTGATCCAGTTCCCGATGAGCCGCTCGGAATACTTGCTCCAGAAGCGGTGGTCGCGGTCCACGATCTCCTGGGTCATTTCCGTCAGCGGCTGCCGGTTGATCTTCATGATGATGCCGGAGGGCGTGAGGTGGGGATACATCCAGTCCAACGGGAAACTCTCCTCGACGTAGAAGTCGTGGTCGGGGTTTTTGTCGAACATCACCTTGGTGAGCAGGCCGTTGATGGACATGACGGCGACCTGTCCGCTGACCTGGATGCGGCCGGTGGCCTCGTCGTAACGCACGTCCTCACCGGGCTTGATCTGCCGCGGCTCGTTGGGGAAACGCTGGTCGTGATCCAGCCGGCGGCGGGCGTCTTCGACGTATTCAGTGAAGGACTTCGAGGAGTCCTCGACGGTTGCGATGTTGATTTCCAAGTCCGGATAAACACCGCCTTCGCTCCTGGCGATCGCGTCCGGGTAGGCGGCCTCGAGCAGCAGCCGGTTGAGCCGGATGGCAGCCCAGGTGAGGTCCTGCCGGGTGAAGCGCTGCATCCGCGCGTCGAGCTTCACGTGCGCAAAGCGGTCGGGATGGTAAAACGGCGCGTTCGACTTGAAGAACAGCTCGCGGCGCGCCTGTTTGGCCTGTTCACGCGCGTCCTGCACGGATTTCACCTTGGCGGCCGTCTCACCCTGCACGCGGGCGAGAGTTTGCTGCGCAAGCTGGAGGGCCGCGCGGTCGCCCTTCTGGGCGTGGAGCTGGGCCTGGGCTTGGATGGCCTGCTCCAGCTGGCGGCCCTGCTCGGCCGTGGCAGCCTCCTGTCCGGCGTGTTCGGCGTGGATGCGGTGCAGGTCGTCGAAAATTTTCCAACGCTCGGGCATTTCGCGTTCGATCAGCCCGTTGAATTCGCGGGCGAGCGCCTTGCGCAGTGCGGCCTCGTCACCGCTGGCGAGCAATTTGCGGGTGTCCTCGCTGAACTGCTCGTGCAGCCACTTGCCGAGCGGATCCTGCTGTGGCCCGGGTGCGAGCTTCGCGGCGAGGGCTTTGACATTGGTGAAGTGCTCCGGCTCGAAGAAGGACGTGCCGGCGCGGCGCTTGCGTTCGATGGCCTTGCCGATCTTTTCACCAAAGAGCCAGTCCAGGGGCTTGGCGGGACCGTGCAGGAGGCCCACCAGCTTGGCCAGCGCGCCAGCCTCGTAGGCCTGGCCGGCGGCCTTGGCCTGCCGGGCCCGCGTGCCCAGGACGAGGCCTTGCAAGTAGTCCACGGTGCCGGCGAAGAACGGCGGATCCTGCTGGTTGCTGCGGTTGTAGTGCGAGCGGATGTAGTTGAGGTAGGTGCCGTCCGCGAGGGCGTTCTGGGTGATGATGTAAACGTCCCGCCGGTCGAAGTCCGGGTTCCGGCGCTGCTGCGGCTTGATGAAGCTCTCGCAGAAAATCATGTAGGTCGGGCAGAAGCGGCCAGGATCCGTGCCGCCGTAAAGCACCGTGTGCGGCGTCATCTCCGGGTAGGTGTATTTCGCCCGGACCGGATCCTTGAGCGCGGCCTCCCGCTCCTTCTTGTCATAGCTCAGGTTGCCCTTCGCATCCTCGAACGGTGGGGTGAACATGTCGTGCCCGAACCAGAAGCCAAACAGGTGCCCGCGCTGCTCGTTCTCGCCCCAGTGGGACAGGATCGTGTGCGCCGGCAGCACGCAGTAAAGCGCCAGCAGCAGCTTGATGGGCAGTCGCGTGCGCGCCACCAGAAACAGGCCGATGAAGGCCGCCGCCAGCCCGATGCCGAACTGCGTCGTGAAGATCGCCAGCGGGAACTGCACGTCGTTGATCGAGTGCGCATACCAGGCCACCGCGCCGGCCAGCGAACTGCCGGTCAGCAGCACCCAGCGGAACATCGCATAATTGGCCGCCGCCGCCGCGCCGAGCATCGCCAGGCCATACCCCACCAGCATCGTGATGGGCACATAGGAGGCGGTGAAGAACACCTTGTTCAACTGCTGGCTCTGCCGGTCCGGCGGCGGGTTCAGCAGGTAGATCAGCATCAGCGAAAGGAACAGGAACACCGTGGTCAATCCCGCCAGCCACGCCCGCTCGGGTCGCCCGCCCGAGTGCCGGAAGAAGAGGAACGGAATGATGCCGATCAGCAGGAAGACGTAGCCGTAAATCATGCCCGGCACCACCGGCCGGTATTCTCCGAAGTTGGTCGCCAGCTTGAGCAGGCACAGGAAGCCGTAAATGGCCGACACCCCGCCAAGCCAGACCTTTTCCTCCTGCTCGATCCGCCGGTAAAAGATCACCGCCAGGGGAATGAGTCCAATCGCGAGATAGACGATGTTCAACTCCTCGATGGAACCATCCACGTAGGTCTGGATCTGGCCGAAGAAACGGTCGAGGCCGGAGGTGGGATTGCCCTTCTCATATTGGCCGCGCGTCAGCGCATGCATGAACCCCTCGATGGTCCGTGGGTAACCCCACTGCATCGGCGGCGTGGTCATGCCCGCCAACGGCATGTAGAGGTAGAAACCCGCACCGATCACGAACGCCACCAGCATGCCGAACGCCGCCTTCCATTCGGTGCCCAGCTTCCCGCCGGTATGCATGAACAGCACGCCCGTGACGATCATCGAGGCCAGACCGATGACCACGAAGGCCTTGATGTAGGCCACATTGAGCCCGGAATTCGCGATGCCCGTCGCGCCGCCGTAGCGGACGAGCAGCGCGATGCCGGCCAAGACGAAGATCACGAAATTGCCGAAGAAAACGTCCCGGCCCAGCTTGGCGTCCCGCGCCAGCACCGCCACCTGCAACCCAATCACCGCCACCAGCAGCGTCTGGTGGTTTGTGAAACAGATGCCCAGCCAGAAGGCTGCCCACCAGATGTAACGCGACTGGTGGGGGCCGTGCATCCACCGCATGATGGACACCAGCATCAGCACCAGCGAAAGCGCGCTGATGGCATACACCTCCACGATCACCGCCTGGCTCCAGAGGAAGCCGTTGAAGCCCATCAGCATCCCGCCCACAAAGCCGGACACCACGCAGATCGCGTTGCGCACGCGCGGTTCGATGCCCTTCAAATCCTCGAAGCCCTCAATGATCATCGCACTGCCGCGCGACACCATCAGGCCGATCAGTCCGCACGCCAGCGCACCGCAGATGGCCGACGCCAGCGCCACCCGCCATGCGATGTTCGAGAACGGCACCAGCTCGCAGATCAGCCAGGTGAACAGTGTCCAGACCGGATAGCCCGGCGGATGCGGCACCCCGGCATACATGGAGCCCACCGCCAGCTCGCCTGAATCCTCCAAGGTCAAATCCGGTGCCAAGGTGAACCAATACCCGATGAATACCATTACCGTCGTGATGGCAAACGTCAGCCAGTCCACCCGCTGGAAGAGCGGCGCAACTGGGGCAGGAGATGGTTCGGCAGCGGTGGGCGAGGCGGTAGCCGGCTTGTTTTCCGCTTTCGAGGTCGGCTCGGCCTTCTTCCCGCCGTGGGTTTTGTTTTTATCCGCGCTCATGCAGGGGCAATGGTCCTAACGATTGACCGGAACAGGAGTGGGTAGTTCAAAGATAACCCCCCCCAAAGTCCATCCGAAAATCCCCTGAGTTGAGCGGTCGGGTGGTCACACGACCAGGGGCCGATCGGCTTGCGAAACGCATTTGCCTTCGGGCTTTCCTTGCGCATCATAACGCGCATGAACCAGTCCGTATCGCCTGACGCCCAATCTGATCTCAACCGCCGCGCGTTTGTGCAGCAGAGCTCCTTCGCCGCCATGCTGGCCGCGCTGGGTGCGGTGGAGTTGCGGGCGCAGGCGCAGGCCCCGGCGGAGAAGAAGGCGGCGTTCACGGTGAATGTCGCGGTCATCGGGCTCGGGCCATGGGGGCGCGAGATTGTGAACGTCCTCGGGCGCACCAAGGAGGCCAAGGTCGTCGCCATCTGCGACACTTACCCGGCCATGCTCAAGCGCACGGCGGACAACGCCCCCGGCGCGGCGCAGGAGAGCGATTACAAGAAGGTGTTCGCCAACAAGGACGTGCAGGCCGTGGTCATCGCCACGCCCACGCACCAGCACCGGCAGCTCGTCACTGAGGCGCTCGCGGCGGGCAAACACGTCTATTGCGAGGCTCCGCTCGCGCACACGGTCGAGGACGCGCGTGCCATCGCCGCCGCCGCGAAGGCCACGCCGACTTCGGTCTTTCAGGCCGGGCTTCAGCTTCGCTCGGATGCCCAGCGGCATTTCCTCCTCCAGTTCGTCCGCTCCGGTGCACTTGGCAAAAACCTCTTCGCCCGCGCGCAGTGGCACAAGAAGCAGAGCTGGCGCAAGGCCTCGCCCAATCCCGACCGCGAGCGCGAGATCAACTGGCATCTCCGCCAGGAGCAAAGCGCCGGCCTCGTAGGCGAAATCGGCATTCATCAGGTGGACAACAACTCGTGGTTCCTGAAAGACCTGCCCACGGCCGTGACCGGCTTTGGCGGCATCCTGCAATGGAGCGATGGCCGCACGGTGCCGGACACGGCGCAGTGCGTCTTCGAGTATGCGCAGGGCGTGAACTTCATCTACGACGCCTCGCTGGCGAACTCGTTCGACTCGGACTACGAGATGATTTACGGCACGGACGCCGCCGTGATGATGCGCGGCGGCAAGGCTTGGATGTTCAAGGAATCTGACGCGCCGCTGCTGGGCTGGGAGGTTTATGCGCGCAAGGACAACTTCCACAAGGAAACCGGCATCGCGCTGGTGGCCAATGCGACCAAGCTCGCGGCACAGGGCGAACAAGCGGAGGACAACACGCCGGCGATGACCACGTCGTTGCAGGCCGCGATGGAGGCGTTCCTGACGAATGTGAACGAGATCGGCGGGGCGATCGAGGATTTCAAGGCCACCTTTGGTGACGCGGACAAGGCCGCGCTGGTGAAGCATCTTGCCACCGTCCCGCGCCAGCCCGCTGCGAGCGCGCAGGATGGCTTCGAGGCGACCGTAAGCGTGCTCAAGGCCAGTGAAGCCGTGGCCAAAAAGTCTCGCATTGTCTTTGCCAAGGAGTGGTTCCAGGTCTGATTTCAGCCATGGCCACTGGTCGTATCCATCCCGGTGGGATACCGCCCCGAATCAGGCGGCAGATCGAGGTGCGCTTCAAAGACTTGGTTGCGGAGAACGCCCGCGCCCTCCAGCAGGCGGGGTGGCTCAGGCGGTGGTGGTTGTGCCACACGCTCCGGCAGCGTGCCTTCCAAGACATAACCAAATGTTCGCATTGGTCATGGCTTGCAACACGACTCGGCGCGCCCGGTTTTCGCTGAGCGTGAACACAGTTGCAACCATCGTCCCCCCCGCGTCCGCCAGATGCCTACGAGCGGGAAGTCTTACTGCGGTTGGAAGCGTTACGGTCACGGCACGCGGACGAATTGGCCAAGCTCGGCTGGTGGGCCCGCCATCGTCGTGAACAAGAACTCCGGCGCTGGGTAGAGACCGAGCTGTCCTGTTTGGTTCGAGCGGGCAGACTGCCGGCCAAGCGCGATGCTCGGAGACGTTGGTTGGATTTGTTTTTTGGCGGCGAGCCGCCGGTGCTGCGCCAGCGCTGGAGTCTCCCGAGGTGCGTTCTCAGGATCTTGCCATGGCTGGCGACTCATTTGACCCGCCCAAGCGCGGCGCACTCCGCTGAATTTTGCCTCGGGCTGGCCGTCCGTTTCACCGTTGCATTTCACCATGAGTTCCTCGTCTTGCCCTGGTCCCGTTTCGCGGCGCAGTTTTCTTCAGGCGGGCACGCTCGCCGCCACGGGCCTTGGGCTTAGCGACCTGCTGCGGCTGAAGGCCGTGGCCAAACAGGCGGGCAAACCGCTGCGGGATACCTCGGTCATTTTCGTCTGGCTGCCCGGGGGGCCGCCGCACATGGAGACCTACGATTTGAAGCCCGGCGCGCCCTCCGACTACCGGGGCATTTTCCGGCCGATCAAAACCAACGTCCCGGGCATCGAGATTTCCGAGCTGTTTCCGATGCAGGCCAAGATCGCGGACAAGTTCACCATCGTCCGTTCCTGCCATCACACCTTTGCGGATCACGGGGGCGGCCACAAGCGGTTCATGACGGGCCGACTGCCCGCCGAGCCCACCGGCTTCGTAAACGACGCGCCGGCGGTCACCTCCTACGTCACCAAGATACTTAACGAGCGTCACGCCGGCCCCAAGGGCATGCCACCCTGCGTGCTGGGGGTGGACGGCGGGCGGGCGCAGATCGACACGTTCAGTTTGGGGGCGGCATGGCTTGGCTCGGTGAACACGCCGTTTGTCGTGGGCGGGGATCCGGCTTCAGCTTCGTTCAAGGTGCAAAACCTCGGGCTTACGCCGGACATGGAGACCCGGCTGGATGACCGCCTGCATCTGCTCAGGGGCATGGACCGCCTGCGGCGCGATGCCGACCGCAGCGGGCTGATGGACGCGATGGATCAATACAGTCAGCGCGCGTTTGACATGCTGACCAGCGAGCCCGTGCGGGAGGCTTTCGACCTGTCGCGTGAGCCCAAATCCGTGCGCGAGCGCTACGGCATGAATGCCTACGGCCAGCGAGGTCTCATGGCCCGCCGGTTGGTGGAGGCGGGCTGCCGTTTTGTCACCATGGTCTGGGAACATCCCGGCACGACGATGCCCAAATACGGCTCCTACAACTGGGATTCCCACGCGGTGAACTGCCACATTTTTGACGACGCCCGCTGGCGGTTCCCGCCTTATGACCAGGCGGTGTCCGCGCTCATCGAAGATCTTTACGCGCGCGGCCTGGATGAAAAGACGCTGCTCATCGTGACCGGCGAGTTTGGCCGCACTCCGCGCGTCAACACGGTTGTGGGCTCGCAGACGGGAGTGATGCAGCCGGGCCGCGATCACTGGCCGCAAGCCATGTCCTTCATCGTCGCAGGCGCGAAGATGCGGACGGGGCAGATCGTGGGTGCGACCAACAGCCGCGGGGAACATCCGGTTGAGCGTCCCCTGACTCCCAACGACCTGTGGGCCACGGTCTATCAGCACCTCGGCATCGATTGGGAGATGAGCTTCCCCGACCACACCGGCCGCCCGATGCCGATTCTTCCGTTCGGTGAGCCGATCTCAGAGTTGCTTCCGGTTGGTTGACGCGGCTGCCACTTGCCGCTTGTCACATCGCCTCGTTTCGCGTCTAACCGGCCCGTGCAAGACTGGCTCGCGGCTGTCCTCCTCGGCATCGTTGAGGGCGTTACTGAATTCCTGCCCATCTCCTCGACGGGGCATCTGCTGCTCGTGGAGCACTGGCTCGGCCTGCCGGAGCAAAGCTTTCTGCGCTCGGAGTTTTTCAACATTGGCATTCAGTCAGGGGCGGTGCTGGCGGTCATCGCGGTGTTTTCCGAGCGCGTGAAACAGTTTGCCACGCGCTTCACTGAGGCGGGCACCCGTGAATATCTGCTGAAGCTCTGCGCGGCGTTCGTGCTGACAGCCGTCGGGGGCCTGGCGTTGAAGAAGGCGGGGCTGAAGCTGCCGGAGGCGGTTGGCCCAGTGGCGTGGGCAACCCTCGTTGGCGGCGTATTGTTTCTTCTGGTCGAGCGGTGGGTGCGTGACCGGCCGGCTGCGGGGGACATTACTTGGAGCATAGCCCTCGCCATCGGGGCAGGGCAGCTAGTTGCCGCCACGTTCCCCGGAGCGTCGCGCTCCGGCACCACCATCCTCGCGGCGCTGGCGCTGGGTTTGAGCCGACCGGCGGCGACCGAGTTTTCCTTTCTGCTCGGCGTGCCGACACTGTTGGCCGCGGGGGCCTATTCCGGACTCAAGGCCATGAAAGATCCCGGCGCTCCCCCGGTGGATTGGGGGCTGTTTGCGCTCGGCGCCGCTGTCTCCGCTGGCACTGCCTTCGTGGCTGTGAAATGGCTGATGCATTTCATTCAGCGGCACACGTTCGTCGCGTTCGGATGGTATCGGATCTTGCTAGGAGGGGTAATCCTGTGGTGGGGAAGATAGCCGGCTCGCGAGGCACGGACACCCCGTAAACCTGAGGGCAAGGCCACGGCCTGCTAGAGGAGTTCTTTGATGATCCGTCCGTTGTTGGCGATCATCATCGGTCTGCCCTCGGCGGTATGCATTTCGGATTGCGGGTCGAGGCCGAGCAGGTGGTAAAGCGTCGCGGCCATGTCCTCGGGGCCATAGGGCGTGTGCGCGGGCTGGGCAGCCCACTTGTCGCTCGCACCGATGACGCGGCCGCCCTGGATGCCGCCCCCGCCCATGAGCACGGTGAAGCACGGCCCCCAGTGGTCGCGTCCGGCGTTCTTGTTGATCTTGGGCGTGCGTCCAAACTCGCCGGTGATCAGCACCAGCGTGCTGTCAAGCATCCCGCGGTCAGCAAGGTCGCGGAACAGCGTGGCCATCGCGGCGTCGAGCTTGGGCAGGAGTGCGTTCTTGAGCGTGGTGAAGTTGCCGTCGTGCGTGTCCCAGTTGGCGTGGTCAATGGTCACGCAGCGCACGCCGCTCTCCACGAGCCGGCGGGCGAAGAGGCAGGATTGGCCCAGCGTGTTGCGCCCATAATCGTCGCGCAGCTTGTCCGGTTCGGCGGCGAGGTCGAAGGCCTTCTTCGCATCGGCCGAGGTCATCAGGTCGAAGGCGCGCTGGCTGAAGACGCTGACGTTGCGCGGGCCGGCGTTGGCCTTGGCTTCGGCAGCCTTCTGGTAGCGGTCCACCTGCGCGAGGAGTTCGCGGCGGGCTTCGAGACGTTTGGTCTCGACCAGCAATGGGGGCGCGAGGTCGGGCACGGAGAAGTTCGGCGCGCTCGGGTCGGTCTCGATCACGAACGGCACGGCCGCCGCACCGAGATATGCGGAGCTGCCGCTGGGGTGCATGCCGGGCAGGCAGACGTAGGGCGGCACGGAGCCGCGCGGACCGAGCTTTTGCGCCAGCACGGAGCCGAAGGCGGGGTGCTGATTGTTTGGCTTGAGGCCGCCATTGAAGCCCGCCGACGGGAAGAAGCCCGTGAGCATGTAGTGGTCGGCCGGACCGTGGTCGGACGAGCGGTGTGTGAAGGAGCGGACCTGCGAGAACTTGTCCATCACGCGGGCCACGCGCGGCAGGTGCTCGCACACGTGGACGCCGGGAAGGTTGGTCGGGATTTCCTTGAAGTCGCCACGCACCTCGACCGGCGCGTCGGGCTTCATGTCGAACGTGTCAATCGTGCTCAGGCCGCCCTTGAGGAAGATGTAGATGAGGGACTTGTCCTTGGCTGCCGTGCCGGCCAGCAGGCGGCTGAGGGACACCTGTGCGCCCAACACGCCCGCCGCACCAATGCGGACGAAGTCCCGGCGGGCGAGGCCGTCACAAAAGGAAGCGGGGCGGCGCGACATAGCTGTGAAATGCTGACGGGTGAGGGCAGAGGCAATTCAACCGGAAACTTGTCCGCGGGCGCTCACCGCCGTCGCCCGGTCAGGTCCGGCAGTTCGGTTTTGGCAAAGGCTTCCCACCGCTGCTGCAGTCTCTCCCGCGCCGGCACCCCGGCGTGGACATAGACGGCATAGCGCAGTTGCAACGGCTTGCCCGGCTCGATGACGCGCGGCGCATCGTGGGTGAAGGAACTGCCCATCCAGCCGTCGCTGCGGACGTGGAAGAAGGTCGGGTGGTTGGGATTCGCGGGATGATCAAGGAGCGTCGCGCCCTCGGTCTTGCCCGGCAGGATTGGCCCCGAGTAATCGCACCAGCGGGCGCGCTTCCAGAAGCAGCCGTTGTCACCTTGCTCGTCTACGTTGCCCTCGGAGTTGCGGATGGTGCCGCCGCCGTCGGCGATGCCGATGGTCTTGGCCATGCGCACGCCGACGAGGCCGAACGGCGTCTTGCCGAACGTGACCGGCGTGCTCTTCGCCTCGAAGCGCAGGTCCAGCACGAGCAGCGATTCGCCACCGGGTAGCACCTCCAGGTTCACGCGCCGCCGTTCCTCCAGCAGCACCTTGCCGTTCCGGTCGAGCCAGTGGTTGAAGATCGTGGCGGCTGCACCCGCGTCGGAGTCCTCCAGCTTTTCGAGCCGCTGCCCGATGATGCGGCCCTGGTTCGTGCCGCGGTCCGCCCAGAAGCTCCAGCCGTTCACATCGTTGTGGGAAATCCAAATCGAGTTGTGATGGCTGTGGCCGACCGGGTCCTGCGGATGCCCCATGCGTGTGACCGAACGGCCCGATGGGCCGATGAGCGGGAAGACGAACGGGCGGTTCAGCCCCGGCCCGAAGTGCAGCCGCGCGAGCTCCGCGCCGTCGCGCTGGAAGGAGACCTGTTCATACGGCTGCGGCAGCGCCTGCGTGAGCGGGACGGGCTTCGCGTTCGGCAACAAAACTTGTGCCGAGGCGGAAACGACGGCCAGAAACGAAGCAATGAGCGAGCAGACGTGCGGCCTGGACATGACCGCAGCAAACACAAGTCACGCGCGGGCGGCAAGCGCTTCTCCGGCGGCGACACCCTACCCTGAATAATACGCACACTTACTATGTCCATTAGCCAGCTGGCCGCCGTGTGGTGGCTGGCCATTGTGACTCGGTCCGACAACTGAACTTCAGCCGCCGCGTCCGGCCTCGTGCCGGGCGCGGCTTTTCCCTGCCATGAACCCATGCTTCGCCCGTCCGCTCATCACACTCACCGTGGCTGCCAGCGCGGCTTTGCTCGCTGGCTGCCTTGAACAGACCCGCCAGGCCGCGCAGCCCGTGCCGGTCACGACCGCTCCGCCCGCCGTCGGCCAGACCGAAATCATCGCCCGGCCCGACCCCGCTGCCGCGAACGTTTCCGCCCCCGTCGCCGAGGTCGCCCGCCTGCATCTCTCCGGCCTGGATGAAACGGTGGTGAAGGCCTTCGTGGAGAAATCCACCAACGCCGCCAGTCCGACCGCGGATGAACTCATCTATCTGAAGGACATCGGCGTTTCCCCGCGCGTCATCACCACGATGATCCAGCAGACGGCGAAAATGCGTGAGCAGGCCGCCGCTGCCGCAATCATCACCGTTGCCGCCCAGACCAACCCACCGGCCGTTGCGCGACCCAACATCACCGTCATTAACGCCCCTACGCCCCAGCCGGCCACGCCACCACCCGCACCGGCTCCCGCCGTGGTGCCGGCTGTCGCCCCGGCCGCGCCTGCTCCCCCGGTGGCCGCTGCTCCGGCGGCGCAACCTGTGCCCGCCAACCTCCCGCCGCAGGTGAACATCTTTTACCAGCACCTCCAGCCCTACGGCACGTGGATGCAGGTCGCGGACCACGGTTGGTGCTGGCAGCCCAGCGTCGTGATTTCCTCGCCCGGGTGGCGGCCTTACGCCGACCGGGGTCGCTGGCTTCACACCGACCACGGCTGGTATTGGCAGTCGGATTACGCGTGGGGCTGGGCTCCGTTCCATTATGGCCGCTGGGTGCATCACACGCGCAGCGGCTGGCTGTGGGTGCCGGACAACGTCTGGGGCCCGGCTTGGGTCGTCTGGCGCTCGTCGCCGACACATTGCGGCTGGGCGCCGCTGCCCCCCAACGCCGTCTTTGTTGCGGGCCGCGGCCTGTTCCACGGTGGCGTGCGCGTGTCGCTGAACTTCGACTTCGGCCTGCCGCGCCAGTGCTACACCTTCGTTCCCCTGAACCGCTTCTGCGACCGCAATCCGCATTATTACTCACTGGCCCCGACCGTCGTGCAGAACGTGTTCAACCAGACCACGGTCATCAACAACATCGAGGTCAACAACAACGTCATCGTCAACAACGGCGTGCCCGCCGATCGCGTGGCCACGCTGACACGCACGGAGATTCGCAAGGTGGCCGTCCGCGACGCGGCGCCTCAGGAGGTGAACACCGCGCGGCTCGACCGGCTGGAAAAGTCCGGCAACGAGCTCGTCATCTTCCGGCCCTCGCTTAACCCCAATGCCCCGGTCAAGCCTGCGATCCTCACCAACGACAAGGGCGAATCCCGCACGGTGCTGGTTCCCGCTGGCGCGCTCGATGGGCAGAAAATCAAGGGCCGCCCGGTCTATGACACCACCAGCACCGGGGTTCCCGTGCTCACCGGCTACACCACCGAGCCTCCCGCCCAGCCCGCCGTCACTACCAGCACGGTGGTCATCAACAACACCATCACCAGCGCCCCCGCCGCACCGGCTGCGCCCGCGCTGCCCGCCGGATCGAATGCAACCCGCGAAGCCCAGCCGGCGACCGCCACCAAAATTTTTGGCATCACCCCGGGCACCACGGTAGCCAAGCGCTCGGAGGAACGCCTGCAACCGACACCCAACGTCACCGTCTCCAGCCCGGCGGACAATTCGCTGTTTCGCCCGTTCACCCCGCCCCCGCCGGTGACCAGCACGCCCCGGATCCTGACCCCGGCTCAGCCCGTCACCAGCACCCCGCAAAACCTCACCCCTGTTCAGCCAGTCTCGGCCTATCAGCCTGCGACGCGGACCGAACCCAAAAAGCCGCAACCCGTGGCGGTCACGCCCCCGGTGACTGCGGCACAGCCTGCCACTCCGGCTGCTCCGGCTCCGGTGTTGCGGAGTGCCCCCGCGCCGGTCCCGATCACTCCCCCACCAGCCGCGCCCGCGGCGGTGCCGACCTATACGCCCCCCCCGCGTCCTACGGTTACGGTGCTGGCTCCCGTTCCCGTGGCGCCCCCCGCTTCGGCGGCTGCCCGACCAGCCGTCATCGTCAATCCACCGCCGCAGCCGGTGACCGCCCCGGTCTCGAACAATTCCGCTCCGACCAAGCCGGATCCGGAGAAGCGGCGGTAGCCGCCGCCGGGATTCATACGCCGCTTTCTTGCATCGCAAGAGAATTTGTCATTTGCGCTGCCGTGCGCCTGCTCCCTAGAGTTGCCGCGCATGAAGGCTGATCTCCAGCGCGCCATCGGCCTCGGTGGCAACCCCTCTCCGCTCACCGACCCCAAGCTCGTCACCTACATCAACCTCAAGCTCGCCGCGCTCGGTTGCCCGACGCTGGACACGGCCGATGCGGCGGAATTCCACGATCTCACCGAGTCCCTGCTCGCGCGGCATCGTGAGACGGAGCGCCTGCTCTCCGACTACCAGGCCCCGGTGGACTGGCGCATCCAGCAGTTTCTGGACGAATACCTGCACGAGGCTGGCGGGGCGGTGCGCCTGCCGCACCAGACCTTTGTGCTCGACCGCCACGGCATCGCGCGGGCGCTTTCCCTGCCGCCGGACCGCGACGAGTTCGTCTCCGACATCGTCAGCTCCTATCGGGTGCGTCAGGGCGTGCTGCACAACCCGGCCAAGGACCGGCGCACGACGGCCGGTGTCTTCCATGTAGCCGAGGGTGGGCTGCCGATTCCGGATGACAAGAAGGCCGTGCCCGTGCGCACGTTTGCCCGGATGCTGGAGTTTGCCCTCAAGCCGCCGCAGGCGCTGCTCCGGCTGCCCTTCACCGCCACGCAGCCGCAGCCGGCGGAGTGCTTTGTGTCGCTCCTGCTGCGACCGCTGGTGTGCCCCGCCGTGCCGGGCTTCTGCGCGGAGAAGACGATGGAAATCCGCTTCTTCGCCCCGGGCAACCTGGTGAGCAATCTCGACTTTGTTGAAAGCATCTTCGGCAACGCGGGTGACCCATATCTGCCGGTAAACGACGCGGCGTTGGATGTGGAGCATTGGACCGGTCATACCGGCTGCGTCATCCTCGCGCCGCACCTCATCACGATCACCAAGAAGGAAGCGGGCCTGCCGCACTATGACCAGGCCACCGAGCGCCAACGCCGCGACGGCATGTGCTGGCGCACCGAGGAGGAACGTTACAATGACGGCTCCGCCTTCAAGCTCACGGCCCGCGACGAGTCCGGCATCATCGTCACGCTCATCGCGGACAACTACTTCGGTTACTGCAAGAAGGAGGTGAAGACGCAGATCAGCTTCGCCGCCAACCTCTTCGGCCTCTGCGAGGAGGAGCACGCCGGTGGTGCGCTGGTCTTCCCCAGCTACGACCTCGGCGAGGAGTTCGCGGGCGGCGTTCACGTGCAGCATCGCGGTCACTCGTTCGAGGATGCGGCCGAGCTGTTCAAGGACGTGATGGAGCTCAAGCCCGAGGGCTATGCGGTGGACCGGAAATACGCGGACATTCTCTATGTGCCCGAGGACGCGAGCTTCGATCTCCGCACCCAGTCGGTGACGTGGACCAACGCAGCCGGTGCGCAGAGACTCAAGCTCCTGGCTGGGCACACCTACATCCGGCCCAGCGGCTACCGCATTCATATGGAGCAGCCGCCCGGCCGTGTCTGGCGGCTCGTCGGCACGCGCGGGGAAGGCACTTTCTGCCACAAGCCCTGCACCGTTTCCGGCGGCGGCAAGTCCGAGATCTCCAAGTCGCTTTCCGATGCGATTCTGCAGGGCCCGGTGTTTGTTGCGGACTTCAAGCGAGACTTCGACGAGGTGGCCAAGCTGCTGGCACGGGACTACTCGCAGCGTTTTCGCGATGCTGAGCGCAATGGCAAGGACAGCCGGCTGATTCTCTCCCGGGAGCGCTCCCTTGGCTCCGTCATCAAGCTGCTCACCCCCTCGCCCAAGGATTACTCGGACGAGTTCAACGAGTGGCTCGAAGGCATCCCGCAGTATGTCAAGGAGCTCGTCTTCGTTGTGAAGCGGTTCCACAAGGCCGAGTGGGGGGATGACTGGCGCGCGCACTTCAGCGTGGACATCATCAATGGCGTCCCTGGCAACGAGTTGAAGTGCGACAATCGGAAACTTTCAACCACCTATCTGCGCGTTGGCTTTGACACGGACGGCGCCTGGCGGGTCTTCAGCCTGCGCAAGGATTTTTACCCGGCGACAAAACTCCAGCAGGAGGATGACATCAGCGCGAGTGTCGTGGTGCCGCAGCACAACGTGAGCATCTCCCACGCCGCGTCCGGGCTCCCGCCGGTGGCCTTGCCGGAGCAGACGAACAGTGAGCAGTCGGTCACGCCCCCGGGCATGACCGCGTTTCTTACCCGTGGGAGCCTCGCCGCCGCCCCGCACCCCGGCCGATCGCTCAAGTTCGTCCAGAACTGCGAATACCGCCTCTTCCAGCGGCCCGATGATGCGGTGCACCGTGGCTACGACAAGCAGACCGAGCATGACTTTGCCCAGCCCGGTAACTTCTTTTCAAACTATCAGCCCCTTTCTCGCGCTGATGCCCAGCGTGAGATCGAGGACAGCATCAACTTCGCGAAGTTCTCCCCGCCCATGGCCGCCCTTGTGCGCACCGCCGCGCGCGATCCCGGCCGGCCAAAGTTTTTCGTCAGTTCCGCCCAGCCGCGCCTGGTGGATGGCAAGATGACGAAGAACCCGCGCTATCTCCAAAATCGCCACGATCTGGTCCATCCCCGTGACTTTCACCTCGCCGAGATGGCCTCGCGCCTCTTCCGACGTTTGCCCACGAACGTGGCCCTCCATCGACCAGTCAACGCCGTCCTGCCCGGCCGCCGGAACAACCCGCCCGAACCCGGCGTGCGGCCGCTCTGCGTTTTCAATCCGATCCACCACCTTGAGCTGCCGGAACTGTTCATCGAGTTCATCGCCAGCATGACCGGCAAGTCTCCCTCCACGACCGGGGCCGGTTCCGAAGGTGCCCTGACCAAAGGGCCGTTCAACGCCCTCCACCCGGTCATCGATCTCAACGCCGCGCTGGTAAGCTACATCCTCACCGGCAGCGGTGCTTTCTTGACCTGTGCGGGCCATGTTGGTCCGACCGTGCGCGTGGATCACGACATCAGCCTGCTGGTCCCGGAACTCTGGTGCCGGATGGGCCCCGAGGAACGCGACCCCGAGTTCATGAAGCGCGAGGGCTATCTCGAACGCTGCGTGGACCTCGACTTCAATGGCCAGCGCGTCCTCGCCAGCCGCCTGGGCTGGCGCATCACGGACCGTTTCGTCAGCCACTACTTCGGCCGCGTCTTCAATTATCCCCACAGCGTTTTCACCGACGGCATGCTGCGTCCCGAACGGCAGGATCCCGCCGTCTTCGCCGATGGCGTGGACAACATCGTGTCAACCGCCCGACGGGTGGCCGAACACTACTTCGCCGACGGCGGTGTCCAACTGGCCTGCCCGCCATTGCGCGCGCTGCTCCACATCATGCGCGACGGCCAGCACGAAGGACGCGACCTCACCCACCCGGACATCCGTGCGCTCTTCACCCGCGAGTCCCTCCTGGCCAGTGACTGGTATAGGGAACGGCTTGAAGCCAAACAGGCCGCCGATGTGAGATTCTGGCAGCGCCGCGTGAAGAACCTGGAAGCCTTCCTCGCCCGTGCCAACACCCGGGGCGTTGCCTCCCAGCTCAACATCCGCGACCGCCTCGACACCGCCTGGGCGGAGCTGCGGCGCGTCCAAGCTCCGGATTATGTCGGTGCGCTGCGCGGGACGTTGGGCGTGCAGGCACAGCTTAGGAACTGACTGCCCGGCCGAATTTAGAATGCGCGAGCCACCGCTTCGGTGGCGTTGGGTGCCTCAGTGGACGGTCAACACGGTGTAGTTCTTTTTCCCTTTGCGCAGCAGGAGGTGTTTGCCGAAGAGCAGATCCTGAGCGGTCAACATGCGCTGACCGTTGGCTTCGCGAATGTTGTTCACGTAGATGCCGCCGCCTTCCACGTCCTTGCGCGCCTGGCCCTTGCTGGAGCATAGGCCGGCGTGGACAAGCGCCTCGGTGAGCAACATTCCGGGCACCGCAAGTTTCGCCGTCTCGATCGACTTGGTGGGCACTTCCCCGACGATATCCGAAAATGTCGCCGCTGAAATGCCGTCGAGCGGGGCCCCAAAAAGCACATCGCTGGCGCGAATGGCCTCCTGCGTCGCCGCTTCCCCGTGAATGAGGTCGGTCACTGACTTGGCCAGCGCCCGGTGGGCTTCCCGCGCGCCAGGGTTGGTTGAGTGTGCCGTTTCGAGCGCGTCGATCTCCTCGCGGGTCAGGAACGTGAAATATTTGAGGTAGCGAATAACGTCGCGGTCGTCGGTGTTGATCCAGAACTGGTAGAAGCGGTAGACGCTGGTCTTTTTCGCGTCCAGCCAGACGGTGCCGGCCTCGGTCTTGCCAAATTTGGTGCCGTCGGCCTTCGTGATGAGCGGAAGCGTGAGCCCCCACGCGGGCTGGCCGAGTTTCCGGCGGATGAGGTCGATGCCAGCCGTGATGTTGCCCCACTGATCTGAGCCGCCGATCTGAAGGTCGCAGCCGTGGTCGCGGGCCAGCACGTAAAAGTCAAAAGCCTGCAGCAGCATGTAGCTGAACTCCGTGTAGCTGATCCCAACCTCCCGGTCTTCCATGCGGGCGCGAACCGATTCCTTGGCCACCATCTGGTTGACCGTGAAGTGCTTGCCGATGTCGCGGAGGAAATCGAGGAACGAAATCCCGGCGGTCCAGTCGGCATTGTCCACGAGCGAGGCGCGATTGGGCTGCAGGTTGAAGTCCAGCAGACGGGCAAGCTGCGGGCGGACAGCCGCGATATTGGCGGCGATCTGGTCCTTCGTCAGGAGCTGGCGCTCGGCAGTCTTGCCGCTGGGGTCGCCGATGCTGCCGGTCGCACCGCCGGCGACCGCAATGGGGCAATGGCCGGCATTCTGAAAACGTCGCAAGGCGATCAGCGGCACGAGGGAACCGACATGCAGCGAGTCCGCCGTGGGGTCGAAGCCGCAGTAGAGCGTGACTGGCCGGACGGCAAGCTGGCGTTGAAGTTCCGCCGCGTCCGTGCAATCGGAGATGAGACCGCGCCACTGCAATTCTTCGTAGATGTTCATCGGGCGAGGGAGTTATCGCGGCAGGGGGGAGCCGGCTCAAGGGCAAAGTCCGGCCCGGGAGGTCATGCCGCATGCGGCAGGGGGCGGATGTCCCCGCGGTAATGTTGGCTGCCAACCCGCAGCCGGATCAGCCGAGCGTCCAACCCTTGCGATACGCACGCTGGATGAAGGGCTGCGCCTCGGGCGCGTTCTTCGCGCGCATTGCGGCGGCGTCCCACTCCAGTTTCTTGCCCACGCGAAAGGCCACGTTGCCGAGGTGATTCGCCTCCGTCAGCCAGCCGGAATACTCGAAGTTCGCGCTGGGCTGCGTGCCGTTGCGGATGGCGCTCAGCCAGTCGTCGTAGTGGCTCTTCACGCGCGGGATGGTCGGCTCGGGGCGCTTGAAGTCGGCAAAGTTCTGCTCCGGCAGCAGCACGTGTTTGCCGTAGTCGGAGAGCAACATGCCTTTGTCGCCAACAAAGAGATGGCCGTTGCCCCACTGCGGAATCTTGTTCTCCGTCCAGAGCTTCGGTTTGTCCTCGCCCTGATACCAAGTGAGCTTCACCGGCGGCATCCCTTCGCGCGCGGCGTATTCGTAGGTGCAGTGCATCGAGGCGGGCGCGATCTCGCGATGCGCGGGCGGGCCGAATGCCTCGATGGTCAACGGAGCTTTCAGCTTGAGCGCCCAGAATGGCAGGTCGTTCCAATGCGAGCCCAGGTCGCTCATGGTGCCGTTGCCGAAGTCCCACCAGCGATACCACTTGGGCCCGGGGAAATAGACCTCGTTAAACGGTCGCTCCGGCGCGGGGCCGAGCCACAAATCCCAGTCCAGCCCGGCGGGAATGGGCGACGCCTCCTTCGGTCGGTCGGTGACGTTGACGATGTCTTTGTTGCGGGCGGCCGCTTCCGCGCTCTGCAAACCCCACGCACGCGAAACCCACACGTGCACCTCGCGCACGCCGCCGATGGCACCGCTTTGAATCAGCTCGACCACGCGCCGGTAGTTTTCGGTCGCGTGGATTTGAATGCCCATCTGCGTGGCGAGCTTCGGGCGTGCGGCGGCGGCTTCGCGGACTTTGCGGGCCTCGTAGATGTTGTAGGTGAGCGGCTTCTCGCAATAGACGTGCTTGCCCGCCTGCAGGGCCATCATCGTGGCGAAGGCGTGCGTGTGCTCGCAGGTGCTCACGACCACGGCGTCGTAATCTTTCGCGTGGTCGAAGAGCTTGCGGAAGTCGGTGAAGGTCGCGGCCTGCGGGTGCTTGGCTTTCGCGGCATCGAGGTTGCGCTGGTTCACGTCGCACAGTGCGGCGATGTATTCGGTCTGGGCCACACCGCCCAGGTTCGCGCCGCCGCGGCCGCCGGAGCCGACGATGGCGACGGCGAGTTTGTCGTTCGGGTTGCGGGCGCGCGTGATGGCCGGGAAGCCAAGCGCGGTGGCAGCGAGGGTGGCCGTGGCAAAGTGACGGCGGGACAGTGGAGATAGAATGGCGGATTGCATGGGCGCAGAGTCGGACGAAACCCCGCATCGGATCCATCACGCAGCTTGAGGCGCGTGCGGCAGAAGCACCCGACGGCGACTGCGCGTCGCCGTCATAGGCTACTTCGCCATCACAATTTCGAGCGTCTCCTCGCGCTTGTGCGGCGCGTTTTCCTGCTCGGCCACGTCGGGGACGGCGGCGGGCGGGACGAGCGGTTTCGCGGCGGCTCGGTCGGCAGCGGGCTCGTCCTGTTTATGGAACTTGACGCTCACGATCTTGCTCACGCCGTGCTCCTGCATCGTCACGCCGTAGAGCACGTCGGCGATGCCGATGGTGCGCTTGTTGTGAGTGATGATCACGAACTGTGAGTGTTCGAGGAAGCGCTGCAGCACGCGGATGAAGCGGTTGATGTTCGACTCGTCGAGCGGCGCGTCCAACTCGTCGAGCACGCAGAACGGCGAGGGCTTCACCTGATAGATCGAGAAGAGCAGGGCAACGGCGGTCATGGTCTGCTCGCCGCCCGAGAGGAGGCTGATGCTCTGGAGCTGTTTGCCCGGCGGCTTGGCGACGATTTCGACACCCGATTCGAGGAGGTCGTTTTCATCCACGAGCACGAGGTCGGCCTTACCACCGCCGAAGATCTCCACGAACATGGTGCGGAAGTTCTCGCGGATTTTCGCGAAGGTCTCGGCGAACATCGTCTGCGTCTGCGTGTTGATCTTGTTGATGACTTCGAGGAGCTGCGCCTTGGCCTGCACGAGGTCCTCGTGCTGTTTGGTCAGGAAAGCGTGGCGGGACTCGGCCTCTTCGTATTCCTCGATGGACGCGTGGTTCACCGGGCCCATGTCGTCGAGCTTGCTCTGCAACGTGGCGACCTGTTCGGCGACTTTGTCCCAATCCGTGGCCATGCCGCGGTTGGCCATCTCCTCGGGAGAGATCGTCTCGACCTTTGGCGCGCCTTCATCGGCGAAGGTGATGGTGATGCACTCACTGCGGATGTCGTCGAGGTTGAGCGAATACTTCTCCTGAATGCGCTGCCGGAGGTTTTGCACCTGCATCGTTTTCTGCGTCAGCTCGATGTCAATCGTGCCACGCCGGCTCTGCAAGTCGCCGAGCTGCTTCCGCTGTCCGCGCAGGCCCTCCTCGCGGAGCTGAATGTCGCCCTCCTGCGCGGTCTTCTGCACGCCCAGCTCGGTCACGCGCAGGCTCACCTGCTCGCGTTCGTGTTGAAGGCGCTCAATCTGATGACGCGCGTCCGCAATCTCACCCTCCGCCTGCGTTTTGCGCTGGGCGAAGGCACCGATTTCGTTCCGGCGGGTGGTGATCAACTGTTCCAGTTCACGGATCCGGCTTTCGAGCGGAGCCTTCTGGCCAGCGAAACTGCGGACGAGCTGCTCTTCCGTCGCGGTGGCGACCTTGGTGTCGTTCAGTGCTGTGAGGGCGGCGTCGCGCTGCTGCCGGAGGGAATCGATTGTGCCGCCCAGTTCGCCGACGCGCGCGGTGACAGTCTTCTCGCTGGATTCGAGGTCGAAGATCTTGGTCGCGAGCACGTCGCGCTTGGCGTTGCCTTCCTGTTCCTGCCCGGCGAGCGACTGGATCTCGAAAACGACCGTGTCGATGCGGTTGTTGAGGTTCTGAAGCGAGGACTTGAGGGCCTTGAACTCACCCTCGCGCGAGGCAATGGCCACTTCCTGCGCGCGGAGGTCGGACTGCGCCTGGTGCAAGCTGGCCTGCAACGCCGTCTGCTCGCTCTGGAGCGCGCCTTTCTTGCGGCTGATTTCGTCCGCCTGCGCCTGCGCCTGCTCAACCTCGGACTTCAGGCCGGCGATTTGATTTTTGCGGCCGAGGATCGAGGACGGAGCCTTGCCGTTGGCCGCGCCGTTGAGCGAACCGCCGGTGTAAATGCCCTGCCGGCTGAGGAGATCGCCATTGAGCGTGGCGAAGTTGAACGCACCGTTGGTCTGCTGCCAGGCGGCGGTGGCGGCGGCGAGATCGGCCACGATGCGGGTGTTGCCGAGCAGGCCGTTGATGAGGAAGGCCACGGATTCATCCGCCTCAATGACCTTGAGAGCGCATTCTCCTGGAGCATCCGCGGCGCCTTCAGCGGGCGCGAAGGTCGGGTTCTTCAAGCCCAGGCAGCCGATGTTGGCGCGGCCCTTCTTGTTGGCGACCAAGTCGGAGAAGATTTCCTGCGCGGCCTCCGGCTGCTCGGTGAGGACGAGCTGGAGGTGGTGGCCGAGGGCGTTTTCAATCGCCACGACATACTGGTCCGGCACGCGAATGCGGTCGGCGAGCGTGCCAAGCGCGAGCTTGGATTGCTTGAGCGCAGCCTGCGCGCCGGCGCTGAAGCCCTCGTGGCTGCCCTGCAACTGTTCGAGCACGTTCAGCCGCGACTTTGCACCGGCCTGCGTGCGCAGCACGCCGTCGAGTTCCTGGCTGACCTGATTGATTTCAATCTGGATTTCGCGGAGTCGCTTCTGCCGTTCCTCGACCGTGCCGCGCTGGGCGACGACGCTGAGTTTCTCGCTCTCGACATTGGCCGCGAACTCGGTGAGCCGCGCGTCGAGCCGACCGCGTTCCTCCTCCAGCTGAATTTTTTCGGACGAGAGCTTTTCCAGCCGCACGACGTTGCCCTGCTTCTGCAAGTCGAGCGCGTTGATTTCGTTGCGGACGCGGCTGAGCTGCTGCGAGGAGTTGAAGGCTTCCGTTTGCGCGCGGCGGAGTTCGTCCTGCCGGGCAATCAGTTCGCGTTCGACCGTCTGCACGGCCTGCTGCTTGACGCCGAGTTCGGCGCGGAGGGCTTCCAGCTTCAGTTGCGAATCGGTGAGCCGTTGCGTGACATTGACCAGCTCCGTGCGGCTGAAACCGATGCGCTCCTCGGATTCGGTGATGTCACGGAAGGCTTTCGTGTTCTGAGTTTCGAGTTCGCGGAGGCGCTCTTCGTTGAACTGGATGCGGCTTTCGTTGCGCTCGGTTTGGGCCTTGAGTTCGAGGCCCTGCTGCTGCGCGCCGCTGATTTGCGCGTCAATGTCGGACAGGCGTTGACGCAGCTGGAGCAGTTCATCCTCGGTGCGCAGAACCGTCTGCGAGAGGTCCTCCATCTCGGCGCGGAGGCGTTCGCCCTCCTGCGTGCGCGCGGAAATCTCGGCCTGCAAGGTGTCGAACTGGTGCCGCGCGAGCTGGGTGTCGAGGTGTTGCAGCTCCATCGCGACCTGCTTGTAACGGCGGGCCTTCCCGGCCTGGCGTTGCAGCGAGCCGATTTGCCGCTTCACCTCGCGAATGAGGTCTTCCACGCGGAGGAGGTTTTGGTCGGTGTGTTCGAGCTTGCGGAGGGATTCCTTTTTCTGGGCCTTGAACTTGGTTATGCCGGCCGCTTCCTCGAAGACCATGCGCCGGTCCTCGGGTTTGCTTTGGATGATCTGCGTGATGTGGCCCTGAGCCATGATGGAATAGCTCGTCTTGCCCATGCCCGTGCCCATGAAGAACTGCTGAATGTCGCGCAGCCGGCAGGGCACCTTGTTGATGAAATATTCCGAACCGCCGTCCCGGAAGATGCGGCGGGTGATGGTGACCTCGTTGAAGGTCATCTCAATGCCGGCGGCCTTGAGGTGCTCGGCGTCCACATCGCCGATGGTCAGGCTCACCTCGGCCATCCCAAGGGCCTTCCGGCCGTCCGTGCCGTTGAAAATCACATCCGCCATCTCGCCGCCGCGGAGTGCGCGGGCCGATTGCTCGCCCAAGACCCAACGGATAGCGTCGGCGACGTTGGACTTGCCGCACCCATTGGGGCCGACGATAGCGGTGATGCCCGGCTGGAAGTTGAGGGAGGTCTTATCCGCGAAGGACTTGAAGCCGAGAACGGTGAGGTTCTTCAGATACATGGGTGGGAGTATCTGCCCAATATCCGGTGGGGTGTAAAGGGGAAAGCCACCATATATGGGGGTAAGTTATTCACAACCCATCATTCGCTGCTAAGACCAGGTTTTTGCCATCCGGAGGCCGCAAACAGGCAGAAACGGGGGCAGACAGGCCTGAAAAGCCCTTTATCAAGGAGGATGACAGCCGGCGTAGCTCGTAGTTGAATGGACCACCTATATGCGTCGCCTCTCATCTGCCATCTTTACTTTACTATTCGCCAGCTTGCTCCATGTCCCGGCTCACGCTGCGGACAACACGCTGACCGAGGCGGAAAAATCCGCCGGCTGGAAGCTCCTCTTCGATGGTAAGTCCACCGCTGGCTGGCGCGGCTACCGCCTGAAGGAAATGCCGCCGGGCTGGTCGGTCATTGACGGCGCGCTGGTGAAGGTCAAGGGCGGAGCGGGCGGCAAGGGAGCGGGCGGCGGGGACGACATCGTGACCACGGAGGAGTTCGATAATTTCGAGTTGAGCCTCGAATGGAAGATCGTCCGCAACGGCAATGCCGGCGTGCTCTACCATGTTTCCGAGGAGGCCGTCACCGCCTGGCACTTCGCGCCCGAAGTCCAGATTCTCGACAACACCACCTGGCCAAACCGCGACCGCCGCCAGCACGCGGGCGCTTGCTACGACCTTTATGCGCCGGCCAAGGATGTGACCAAGCCTGTCGGTGAATGGAACCACTTCCGCGTTCTCGTCAACGGCGCGCATGTCGAGCACTGGCTCAACGGCGAGAAGATCGTGACTTACGAGTTGTGGAGCGATGACTGGAAGGAGCGCGTCGCGAAGAGCAAGTTCAAGGACAAGCCCAAGTTCGGCACCTTCAAGCGCGGACCCATCTGCCTGCAGGACCACTCCGACCGCGTCGAGTTCAAGAACCTCAAGATCCGGCCGCTGCCGGCGGCGAAGTAACCTCGGGGCAGGGCCTGCCCTCTGTCTCCTTCGCATGAACTCCCGTTCCCGACGCTCGCTGTTGACGCAAGCCATCGTTGCCGCCGTCTTGCTCCTCGGACATGGCACCTTCGCCGCGCCGCAGTGGAATCTCCTCTTCGTCACCGCCGACGACATGAACGCCGATTCCTCCGGCTGGATGGGCGGCAAACTTCCCACCACGCCGAACCTCGACGCCTTTGCCGCCACCGCGCACCAGTTCCGGCAGAACCACGTCACCGTGCCCATCTGCCAGCCGGGCCGCTCGGCATTCATGACCGGTCGCGTGCCGCACCGCAACGGCGCGCTCGGCTTCCAGCCCATCACCCCCGGCACGCCCACGCTCACGAGCGTGCTGAAGGCGGCGGGCTGGTTCACGGCGGTGATTGAAAAGCACGTTCACATGAAGCCGGACGCGGAGTTCAACTGGGACTTGAAGCTCGGCGGCTCCGGGAAAAATCCGAAGCTCTTCGGCGAACAAGTCGCGGAATGCATCAAGGCCGCCGCTGCCGCCGGCAAGCCCTTCTTCCTCAACGCCAACCTCACCGACCCGCACCGGCCCTTTGCCAACAGCGAGCAAGGCACCGCGCAGAAAGCGAACCCGAAGAAAGCCGCCAAGCGCGACGCCGACGGCGAGGTGAAAGCCTTCCAGCCCGAGGAAGTCACCGTGCCCAGCTTCCTCGAAGACGTTCCCGAGGTGCGCCGCGAAGTGGCGCAGTATTGCACGAGTGTGCGGCGCTTCGACCAAAGCTTCGGCGAGCTGATGAAAGCGTTGCGCGCCGCCGGGCGGGAAGCGGACACGGTCATCGTTTTCCTGTCGGACCACGGCATGTCGTTCCCGTTCTCGAAGGCCACCGTGTATCGCAACGGCACCTGGTCGCCCGTGCTGCTGCGCTGGCCGGGCATGGGCGCGCCGCAGCGTCGCGAGGAGCTCACGAGCAGCGTGGACATCGTGCCGACGCTGCTTGAAGTGCTGAAACAGCCGGCGCTCGCTGGGGTGGACGGACGCTCATGGCTGCCGCTCTTGCGCGGGGAAACGCAGCCCGGCCGCGACTTCGTCATCACGCACGTCAACACGGTGAGCAGCGGCAAGGCCTTCCCGCAGCGCTGCGTGCGGACGAAGGATTTCAGCTACCAGTTCCACGCCTGGCCCAACGGCACGCCGCACTTCCGCGTGGAAGCGATGAACGGCCTCACCTTCGCCGCGCTGGCCAAAGCCGCCGAGACGGATGCGAAAATCAAAGGTCGCGTGAACCAGCTGCTCGTCGGCGAACGGGAACAGTTCTTCGACCTCCGGGTCGATCCGGATGAACGGGTGAACTTCGTGGCCGATTCAAAGCACGCGGCAGAAATCGCCCGGCTGAAGCAACTGCTGCTGGCCCATATGGAGAAAACCGGCGACCCGCAGTTGGAGAACTTCCGCAAGGTGATGAAGTGAGGCACCCGTGCCGGCGGTTTGCCACCGCCGACCATGGGAAACAGCAGTCCGGGCGTCTCCCGACGAGGCGACCCGCCGCTCGGCGACTGCAAGTCGCCGGCACAACTCACGCGCGCGGCGCGAGCTTCTTTTCGACCGGCACCCTGTCCAGCACCACGAACTTGGGCAGGCCGCCCTCGCTGGGCGGGTGGGAATCGCCCTCGATCAGCGGCGCGGCATACTCGATGAACTTTTCGTTCGGCAGGAAACCGTCCGCTGCAATCCAGTCGCTCGGCAGGAAATGCTCCACGTTGGCGATGTCATCCAGCGGTTGGAGATCGGTGGTCCATGCGTAGGGACGGTTGCTGGTGCGGACAATTTTGACCATGAACCCGCTTTTGCCGCCGACGGCGGCGCGCACGGCGGTCTCGCCGCAGGCTACGGCTTCGTTCACATCGGTCTTGCTGGCGTAGTGGGCGGCGGCGCGTTGCGCGTAGCCGAGCTTCACGGTGCGGGTCTTGAGGTTGAGTTTGCCCTGCACGATCTCCATCAGGCGGTCGGCCGCGCCGCCGAGCACGGCGTGACCGAAGGCGTCCACGCGCGTCTTGTCCACGCCGATCTCCTCACCGGCGGCGTTCTTCAAACCTTCGCCCACGACGACGATGCAATACTTCAGCGCGCCCACGGTTTCCTTCACCTTCGCGAGGAACTTTGCCTCGTCGAAGGGCACTTCCGGCAGGAGGATGATGTGCGGTGCGTCGGCGGGTTGGCGCTTGGCCAGCACGGTGCCGGCGGCGATCCACCCGGCAGCGCGGCCCATCACTTCGACGATGCAGCAGGAGCCGTCGTCCGTGGCCATGGAGCCGACATCGGTGGCGACCTCCATCACGGTCGTGGCGTTGTATTTGATGACCGAGCCGTAGCCGTTGCAGTGGTCGGTG